>JBAXCL010000013.1:0-15993 GCA_037141515.1 archaeon | reverse complement strand
TGCTTTTCCCCAACCACAAAATGTCCACCAAAAGCAATTGTGCGCCCCATAGAATGTTCAACCCTTTTTTTAAGTTTTTTCTTTAATTTCTTTTAATACTTTTTCTACAAATTTTTCAATTGGCATTACTTCCTGATTCCCAATTCTTGGTCTCATTGCAACTGAGTTGGATTCTTGTTCTTTTGAACCGACTACAAGCGTGTACGGGATTTTCAATTTTTGTGCATCTCTGATTCTTGAACCGAGAGTGTCGTTTCTTGAATCAATTTTACTACGTATTCCAAGTCCCACAAGTTGTGAAACTATTCTTTCAGCATATGTGCTGAAATTTTCTGATAGCGGTATTATTCTTACTTGTTCGGGGGATAGCCATAGCGGGAAAGCGCCACTAAAATGTTCTATTAGAAGTGCGACAAATCTTTCGAAGCTTCCAAAGGGGGCCCTGTGTATCATAACTGGTGTGTGTTTTTGTCCATCTGCACCGATGTACTCAAGTTGGAATCTTACTGGGAGATTATAATCGACTTGTATTGTTCCTGCTTGCCATTCTCGGCCTAAAGAATCTTTAAATAATATATCTGCTTTCGGTCCGTAAAATGCAGCTTCCCCCGTCGCAAGTTCAAAAGGAATGTTTTTTTCTTTTAGAACATCAACTATATTCTGAGTTGCAATTTCCCAATTCTTTATGTCCCCAATGTATTTTGTGCTGGTATTATCACGTGTCCCTACACGCACCCTGAAATTTTTCAGGTGCATTATATCAAGAACTTTTATTACAAGATTGAAAACTCCATTAAATTCTTCCTTAACTTGTTCAGGAGTGCAAAAAATATGGGCATCATCTTGCGTAAATCCTCGGACGCGTAGCAAACCTGAAAGTTCTCCACTTTGTTCGTATCGATATACTGTCCCCATTTCCCCAATTCTAAAAGGCAAATCCCTGTAACTGCGTTGGTCTTTTGCAAAATACTGAATGTGAAATGGGCAATTCATCGGTTTTAGATAATATTCTTCATTCTCAATGACTATTGGGGCATACATGCTACTATTGTAGTTATCCAAGTGCCCTGATGTTTTGAACAATTCGCTTTTTGTTATGTGTGGGGTGATGACTGGTTTGTAGCCTGTTATCATTTGTTCGTTATAAAGAAAGTTTTGAAGTTCCATCCGAATTATTGCCCCATTTGGAGCCCATATAGGCAATCCTTTGCCAATTTTTTCGCTTATAAAAAACAAGTCAAGCTCTTTACCCAACTTTATATGTGAATTTTCTTCAGCTTTTTTTCTTTTTTCAATCCATTCGTCAAGTTCTTTTTGTGTTTTGAATGCTATTCCATATACTCTTTGTAATTGTTTGTTTTTTTCGTTTCCTTTCCAGTATGCTGCGCTTGTTTTGAGTAGTTTTACTGCGCCTATTTCTTCTGTTGATTCTAAGTGTGGTCCTTTGCACATGTCAATGAATGTTCCATTAGTGTAAGTGCTTATTTTTGTTTCGCCTGATGCAGCAAGATCATTAATCATTTCTACCTTGTATTGATTGCTTTTAAAAAATTCGAGTGCTTCTTCTATTGACATTTCTGCGCGAATCATGTTTTCTTTTCGTTTTAAAATTTCTCGCATTTTTTCTTCAATTTTTTCCAAATCTTTCAAATCAAGATTTTTTTCAAGGTCAAAATCATAATGGAATCCTGCTTCTATTGGTGGGCCGATGGCGATTTTTGTTGTTGGATATAATTCAACTAGTGCGTTAGCGAATACGTGTGCGGTTGTGTGCCAGAACTTTTCATAGTACTCTTTTTCTTCAGTATTCATGATTAATTTGCGTCCAAAAAGGCTTTTAAAAGAATTTGCGTCTTTCGTCGGGTTAGATAAATCAAAAATATATTTTTTTGCTTAAAATTAATTAAACAGCAATATTTGCCATTTTTTGGTAAAGCCCTTGTGGCAAAGGTTTTCTAGTAAAAGTTTATTCTACCTTTTTGCTCTTCTGCATCTGTCTTTTGCGCATAGTGAGTGGTATTCTCTGCAGAAATCTCTGCCTGAATCTGCTTTTCTGTGTTTGCAGTCAACCCACGTAGCGTCTCCAAAACTTTGTTGGTTTGAGTTTGATTGTGTTGCAATATTTCTAATTATGCTTCCATGTTTTGGGTCGCTTGAGCTTCGTGAACCAAATGTTCTTGCTTGTGGAACAAATCCAGTTACTTCAGTATCAGTGTTAGAAATATCTTGTCTTTCTGCAGTTACTCTTACGGGCGCATTACTTGACGAATCATCATCGTCAAAACCAATTCTTCTTGGTTCTGGTTTTTGATAGTTGGCGAATTTCGCGGTTTGTACTCTTCCTATTTTAACTTTTTTTGCTTCCATTGCAATATTTTCAAACGCCATAAAGTATCACTTCTCAAAACACATTTATTGATTTGCGCTCAAGAATAAAAAGCTATCTCTGAGGATAAAATTTCTTCTCGTTTCAAAATTTATTGGTTTTTTTACCTGTTGCAAAGGGTTTTATTTATTAAAATGATTACATATTTTGTTTAACGTTAAGTGATTTTATGATTTCTCCAGATCTTTGTATTAAGTGTAAGGGTAAATTGCTTTGCGGGTTATCTAATTGTCCAATTTTAGAGAAAAATGCTTCTTCAACAAAAATCGTTTCTTCTATGGTGGGGACAAATTTTATTGGGGCGTCTCCGCCGGGCTTTTTTGTTTCTTGGCAGAATTATCCAAAAGTTGCTGTGGCTCCGCTTTCTGCGCTTCCGAGTGAAGTTTCTGATGTTAGTGATTTGCCTGAGAAGTGGTATGGTTTGCCTCAGGAAAAAATTATTTCTTTTCGCGAGTCTCTTCTTCGTTCGTATAAATCTATGCCTGTTTCTTTGGCAAGCGATCCTGATTATGAGTTAATAAGCTTTCAAGAAATTGCGATGGCTTCTTCTCTTTTTGAGCTTGAAGTAAGTCTTAAGGAAAAGCCAAGGTCCGAGTTGTCTTTTGATTCTTTTTCTGCGCCGCTTGGGCCTAGTGCTAAACTCGAAAAAATTTCTTTGCTTGAGAATCCAAAAATCCCAAAAGAGCTTGATTATTATTCTTCGGATACTGATGTTAAAGCTAATACTGCGTTGATTGATTTATTCCAAAAAGGTTTTCCAGTTTCTTCTCTTGCAAAAGTTCTTTCAAGCGGTGCGCTTGGCGTAAAAAAGAATAGAAAAATTGTTCCCACGCGTTGGTCAATTACTGCTGTTGATAGTAATTTGTCAAAGTATTTTATTGAGGAGAAGCTTCCCCAGTTTACTGTTATTGATAATTATAGACTTTTTCACTCGAAGTATTTGGATAATGATTTTTGGGTTTTGCTTCTTCCTTATCCTTGGAGTTTTGAGCAGATTGAGTGTTGGCTTCCTGGCGGTATTTGGACAAAGGATGCTGCAAGTTATAATGTTCTTTCTGATTATGAATTAAATATTGGGCTTAAGGGGTATCCAGAGGAAACAGAAGGTGCTTATTTTGCTGCCCGGCTTGCGATAGCAGAGTATTTGTCAGAAAATAAGCAAAATGCAGCAGCAATTGTTTTTAGGGAAATCGGCAAGAGTTATGCGGTGCCGCTTGGGGTTTGGCAGATTCGCGAAAACGTGCGTGCCGCATTAAAAGAAAAACCACTTGAGTTCACAAATATTGATCTCGCTCTTGATTTTCTAAAAACAAAATTAACTGTTCCTATTGAGCAGTACAAAAAGAAGTCCGCACTTATTACACATTTTAAATCCCAGACTAGGTTGAGTCAGTGGTTTTAATTCTTCAAATGGCATAACAGACTAATTTATTTACATTTCATTTTTTAATTGATTATGTGGTTAAATGGGAATAAAACTTCTGAATCCGAAAGATTTTAGTCAAATTATGGGTGCTTATTCTCACGGGGTAACTGTGGATATCGGTGATTCGGAGATGATTTTTGTTACTGGGCAGTTGGCCATGGACAAAGATGGAAATCCTGTGGCGCCGCAAGACATTTCCAGACAAACTGAATACGTTTTTGAAAATATTAAAAAAATTCTTGCACAGGGCGGCGCATCTATTGATGATGTAGTTAAAGTCGTTATTTATGTTACTGATATTTCGAAGTTCAAGGAAATTTCTGCTGTTCGTAACCATTATTTAAAAAATTCAAAATCAGTAAGTACATTTATAGAAATAAGTCGCTTGGCAAAAGAAGCGTGTGATGTCGAGATTGAAGTTATTGCTATTAAGAAGAAACAAGTTTGATTTTAATTTTTCACCCACCTTGTTTTTTTCCCGGTTTTTAAAAAGCGGTCGAGCATTTCCAGTTCTTCATATATTCCGTCAATCAAATCGTATTTCTTTGCTTCTTCGAGTGTCACCCACGCATAATCTGTCAGGGCTTTGCATAGTTTTACTTCACCGCCGCCGTAGTGCCCAAACATGCTAATTATGATGCATGCGTAATTGTCTGGGCGGATGTAAGTCAGGCTTGTCAAATAATCCCACTCATCAATTTCTAATCCTGCTTCTTCCTTCACTTCGCGTGTTACCAAATCTTCGACCACGTTGTACCATAATTCTTTCGCATCTTTTTCGCGTGCCAAGTATTCCTTTACTTCAAGCTTTCCTCCAGGTACTGTCCATCGGTTTGGGAATGCTTTCTCCCATTCCGCGCGTTTTGCGATCAGATATTTTTTGTTTTTTATTACAATTCCGGTTGCCACTACAAAGTGTTTTTTCTCATCAGCTATTTCTGTTTGTTTGTCCATGAATAGAACACGTGGGCGGAAATATATAAAGCCTTTACTCAATAAATATTGAGTAATGGATGGGCCTAATGATAGGAAATTATTCAAGCAGTTTGTGTACGCTGAGCGATTGTCTTTTTCGGAAATTGCGCGCAGGTCGAAAATCCCGTCCAATCTCCTCGCTTATTTTGTAAAGAAAATGGTGAAAAAGGGCATTTTGCAAAAAACTTCTGAAGGGAGTTATGAGCTGTCTTCTAAAGGGGAGAAGCTTCTTCCATTTTACACTGAAATTGAGTCAATTACTCCGCTTGTTGTTGTTCTTGTAATGCTTGTTAAAGGAGGAAAAATTCTTTTGTTAAAAAGAAAGCGCCGCCCTTATCGCGGGCTTTGGGGCATAATTTCCGGAAGAATGCTTCTTGATGAAAGTATTAATTCAGCTACTAAAAGAATTTGTGCTCAAAAAGCAGGTGCGGTTTGTGTTTATGAAAAAGTTTCTGCAGTTGTTCATGAGCGGTTAATTGACGGGGAAGCAAAGCATTCGTTTGTATTTTTTGTTGTTCGTGCCATGATTAAGTCAAAAGATGTTGTTGAAATTTCTTCCTCTGAAGAGGAACTTAAATGGTTTTCTTTAGTGCAGCTCCCAAAGAAAAGTATGATTGCCTCAGATTATTGGTTAGTTAAAAATAAGTTAAATGCGAGGAATGCGGTAGTTGAGGAAGTATTAAAGAAAAACGGTAGATTAATGCGTTTTATGAATTAGCGTTTATTTTTTATATTTCATGAATTGTGCGAGTAGTGCTTCTAGTTGTATTCTTTCGCTTGCGCCTTCAACTAGTCTAAAATCGTATTCGCCTATTGTGTCTACTAGTTCAATTTTTTGTAAATCAGTTAATTCTTTTTCATCAAGCGCCATTGTTTCGCGGTGGAGTTGCATGATAACATCTTCTCCGCTCATTCCTTGTTCGTACATTAGTTCTTCAAGTTTTTTTCTCGCTTCCAAGAATTTTCCTTTCAAAGCCAATAAAATCATTTCTTGCACTTGTTCAGGTCGAGCTTTACTTGATACTCCATAAACAACATCTTCAGTAATCTTCTTGTCAAGTGTTGAAGCAGCTTGTAAAATATTTAGGGCTTTACGCATATCTCCTTGGCAAACATAATTTATTGCAATAGTTGCTTTATCATCAATGTTTAGTTTTTCTTTTTCAGCTATCATTTTAACTTGTTTTTCAACGTCTTTTGCGCTTAGTGGTTTGAATCTATAAATTACGCATCTGCTTTGTATTGGTTCGAGTATTTTTGATGAGTAGTTGCATGATAAAATAAATCTGCATGTTTTGGTGTATTTTTCCATTGTTCTGCGTAGTGCTTGTTGTGCGTCTTGTGTTAGTGCGTCGCATTCGTCCAAAAATATTATTTTAAAATCCGAGTCAAATGCCAGTGTTCTTGCAAAGTCTTTGATCGTGTTTCTTACTACATCAATTCCTCTGTCATCGCTTGCGTTTAGTTCAAGAAAGTTTTGTTCAAAGTTTTTTCCAAAGAGTTCTTTTGCTAGTGCGATTGATGAACTTGTTTTTCCTGTTCCTGCTGGTCCGCTAAATAGCATGTTTGGCAGATTTCTTTTATCCACATAGCTTTGTAGTCTTGATGTTATGTTTTCGTGCCCCATAACGTCTTTTAGCGTTGCTGGGCGATATTTTTCTACCCACGGAAGTTCTATTTGTGTCATATTGCTCTCCAAAATAAGAGGGCTTCATAAAGGTTAAAAACTCATCATCGAAGTATTTGTTGAGAATTAAAAGGTGTTATTTTTGGAAGATTCTTTATTTGAGAATAAACAGTTCTTGGCAGTGTTTGTTGCTTGGTTTATTTTTTCTTTTCTTGTTTTGTGGTTTATTGGTGGAGCTTGCTTAAATCCGATTAATGGGTCTGCGTGTCTTGCTAAAGGGGCTCTTGCTGGGTTAAGTAGCGTGCCAATTGTCGGGTTATTATTTCCTTTTGATGCTTGGAATTCATTAATGTATTTCTTTGCACCTATTGCGGGTTTTATTTTAGCAATTATTGTTATTAAGTGGTGGAATAATAATTTTGAAACAACTGAAGCCGCAGGGATTAGTTTTTTGATATTGATTTTAGTGGCCCTTTTCTTAGGATATTTTATCAATCTTTCAATTTATGACGGGGAATCAGCAAAGCTAAATTCAGGTAATGGCGCAAAGTATTCATTGTATTTTTGTTTTAGTGAAACCACTTCGGATGCTTGTTATAGTACTGTTCAGAAGTTGAACAACGAATTTATTTCTCAAGCTCAAAGTGCTGGCGCAACTACTGTTTCGCAGTATATTCCTGTTTATTATTGGGGCGAATTAAGGAAGAGTATGTTTTTGACTTTTATTTTGGGTGCAATTGCTGGATGGATTCCTCTTTTTGCTCAATCGCTTTATAAAAAATATTCTGAAAATAAATCTGATTAAATGCACTTTTTTAATTTTTTAGTAATTCGAATAAACTTATATTTTTCTTGCATAACGCATTTTATAACTGGTTCACGTGCACCAATTTTTTAGCCAAATAACTATTTTAGCACACACACTAATGTGCATAGCGTTGTTTTTGTAAAAAATGGTTTTGGGCTGCGCGTAAAAGTAAAAATTATGTGGGTTAAAACCATTATTTAGTGAGTAAAGTAAGGGCAGTCCTTGATTAAGCGTTTTTTTTCTTTGATGGCGCCTTTTTTAAACTTTTTCAGTGAGATATTGATTAGTGTTTTTGATGATTGGCGTAGTTTTTAAGCGGGCTATTGAAGAATATTTCTCAAATATTCGTGTAATGCTTAGTTATGGTATTTTGTTTCTATTTGTAGTATTTTTTGTTTTTTTCCAGCAGTTCTTTTTTAATTCGGGAAGTGTTTTTCTTTCTTTTAATGTATTAAACATTTTTGATGTTTTAGGAATAGTTCTTGTGCTAATTTTCCTTTATGTTTTTTCATTTTTTATTTCGCTTACAGTTTATTCAGTGCATAGGGATGTTCAAAATGTCAGTCTTGACACTTATTGGAATGCTCTCTTTAAGGATGCTGCTTTAAAAATTTTCTTTTTATATTTAATTTTAGCAGTTGTATTTTATGCAATTAGCGCGATTGGGTTTTTATATGGGGTTCCATTTTATGCTTTGTTAATTAATCTAATAATCGGGCTTGTTGTAATGTTTGCTCCGCAGAGTATTGTGCTTGATGGGGCTGGTATTAAAGAAGGAATTGGAAAGAGTTTTGAGTTTTGGTCTAGTAACTTTGTTACTGGAATTGGGATTTTTGCGATTGCAACAGTATTGCTTTTTATCACTCTTTTAATTGAACTTGGCATTGATTTAATCGGTCTGCCTGGAGTTATTGCTTCGTTCTTTATTGTTCTTGTAGTTCTTGTTCCTTTCATTGAGCAGGCAAAGTCTTATGCTTACTTAATGAAATCGGATTTATTGAAAAGTAATGAGTTTGTTCATGCGAATGCCCCAAGAATTGTTCGCCCAAAGCAGCTACTTGGGACAAGGTTAAGAGAAAAACCGCGGCACGGAAATAAACTCTGATTTTTTTGTAAAAATATTTTTATGTGCTGTTATATTAATTAAGCAATTCCAAAGAAATCAATTTGTTTAACTTTCTTTTTCAGCAATTCATTAAGCTCTTTTATTGAACCTGCTTTTCCTGTAAAACAGCATTTCTTTTCTTTTAGGCATTCATCAAATCCAAGTGTTTCTTGTGAGTATACTGCCTTTCCTACAGCGTCGCTAAAATGTATGCGTGCTTTTTCGCTTCCGAGTCCAAAAATCAAGTCTTCTGGGAAAAGTTTTGAAATTTCTTTGAAAGTTTTTGCTGCGAATTCAAATTGTTTTTGCAGAGAAAGCTTTTCTGCAAGCATTAAGAGGTTTGTTATTCCTATTGCGGTTTTCATTTCGCTTGTGTTGAATTCGGCTAAATATTTTTTATTTGCAAGAAGCGTCTTTTTTACTTTCTTTAGTTCTTTAATTTCGCGTGATATTGTATTAAGTTCTTCAAAAAACGAATTTTCGTCTTCAGCATTTATTTTTTCAAGGTTGATGTTTACAAATAAATCAATTCCTTTGCTTGGTGAAAAAAATTGTCTGCTTAGGGGGTAATATTCTTCGTTTGCATTATTTAGAACCATGAATTGAGTTCCTTTTGTATCAAGTAGTTTTAGTGAGTATTCTGAATCAATCCCCACTACTGAATTGTCGCTTAACAAGTGGTTTGATATTTTTGCCGCATTAAGCCTATATTCGCCAAGCGTTTCAAATACTTTTGGAGTGAATAGTTCAAGTGATAAAATTGGTTTTTCTTCAAGTATTTCTGTTGTTTGTGTGATAAAGTCAGCTATGTGTTTTGCTTGTGCGGCGCTTTTCACAAATGGTGCGCACGCAAATGTGAGCCCGTATATGCTTGGGGCGAGAAAGAAGTATTTTCGTATGCGTAAGTATTCTTTTATTGCGCCAAAAATAGTTTTTTCGGGGGTTTCTTTTGTTTGTGCCGTAATAGAATATGCAAATGGCCTATGTGAGTACCCTTCAACATCCTCAATGTATAGCGTTCCGTTGTAGTGTAGTTCTCTTGCGTTTTTCGGTATTGCTAGGAGCAGATTGTATTCTCTTAGAGTTTCGCCAAAATATGGTTCTTTCTCTAGTTTTTTTGCGACATCGTGCACTGGTTCCCCAACTCTTGCATAGTGGTCTCTTATATCGCTAAACCCGAATGAAATTAATTTTGCATTTACAAGTTCACGAATTAGACTTGGGGTTAAAAATTCTATTTTTGAGTCTTTGATTTGGTTTTCAACATCGATTGTTATTTTCTCAGCTAAGCTTCTAGGCAAAGTTGTTTCCTTTGTTAATGATGTGATAATATTTCCTCTGTTAAACCCTTTTACTTTTTCGTTTGAAGTGTAAACAAGCATTTTGCTAAACCGTTCGTAAATTGTGGCTGCGTTTGGATCTAGTTCTTTTAGGAGTTCAATTGTTTTTTCTCGAAGCTTTTTTTCGCTTGTGATTTTTGATTCCATTAGTGCTTTAACAATTTTTGCAATAGTCCATGCGTTTGCGTTTGCTTCTTGCATATCTTTTGCAAGTGATGCAATTTTTTCCTCTATTACTTCCATCTTAATCCAAGTATGTTTGTTAAAAAGAGTTTAAATAATGAATTTTTTTCACAGTTTGATTCCAGTCAGGGGGTAATATATCTCGGTCTTTAGGTCGATTTGTTAATTAAAGTTAATGGCGAAGGATGCCCCCCTTTAGGGTGTGAGGATGTCCTTTTCAAACTTTTTTTAAATTGTATAATTCAAAAACAATTTTTTTCTGAATATTTTTATTCAACTCAACTATGCCCACTTTGTTAATATTTTTTATTCCTTGCAAAATTCCTGCATAGAGTAAAGCCATTGTCAATTGAATTTTTTCAAGGGGTATTTCGCATCTTGCTCCTTTGAAAGTAACTGGGAATCCCGCATTAAGCAAAACAATGCCATTCGATACAAAATGGTGATGTGGATTGTTAGTCTTTTGGAATTCTCGCCTTATTTCTGCAGCGGAAAATTCTCTATCTGAAGAAGAAACACTTGCTAAAATAGAGCCTTTTTTAATAAACTTAAGGTCTTTTAACCCGAGGATTTCTTTTCCTGTTGCTCCGACTATCAAATCAAAATTACTAATCACATTATGGAGATTATTTAATTCAAAATCAGATTTTTCTTTTTCAATATCAATGTGCTTTACTTGCATTAATTTTGAAAGTGCATTACTTATTGCGCCACCAACAGCCCCATTTCCAATAATAAGGGTGCTTTTCGGAGCTTTTTTTATTTCAGTTAAAAAAATATTCAAGTTCTTAATAAATAATTCTGCAACGTATGGTGATTCGTGTAAAAGTTTGGCGTTTGACCGCGCCACATTAATTATCGGAAATTTAAAATCACTATCTCTTAGTTTTGCATAGCCTGATGAAGTTTGTTCAACCGCAACAATTTTTCCAATATCAAACCCGCGTTTTTGGATTTCTTCTATGAGGAATCCGCCATCGTCAATTACAATTATTCTGCTGAAATTTTTAATGTTAGTTGATTTTTCAACAAAAGAAACGAATTTAGCTACTGATGCGCTCCACTGTTTATCAAAGGGCACATAACTATCAAATTTGGCGCTATCCTCGTGAACCTTAAATCCGTCCATTTTTAGTTCATTAAAAATATTCTTGTTGGTTGAATAGCATTTTCCCAAAACAAAAAAGTTCTCATTTTTTACTCCACAATTAACAAGCTTCCTAAAAAAAATCATTTGTGGTTCCATAATGTGTTGGCAAGCAATAACAATTGAACCTGTAAGGTCTTTATTAAAAAATAATGAATCAACGAATTCAAGTAGGGGCAATTGCATTTTCACAATTGTAAAAGACAAAAAAACTATATAAAACTTACTTTGAACACTTTCCGAGTGGTTTTTTTATTTTGTGGGCAGAAAAGACTTTGTGGGCAAGGCCCATTTTTGCTAAAGCTTTATATACTTGGGGTTTGTTAGTTTGTCATGAAAAAATCCCAAGCACAAAAAAAGAATGGTTTTGGAGCAAGCACTTATTCAGTGGTTACTCCTGCTGGAAGTTTTTACTTTCCAAAGTTTTAAACCAGTCTTTTGCTTCTTGCCCTCAATTACTGGCTCTTTTCTTCTAAAAGCTAACTTTATATACTTTTTTTGTTCATTAAGTTAATAGAGTTATTAGTTTTCTTAACTTTTTTGTGGGTGTTGAGTTTGGTTTCTTTGGACAAGATTGATCATCTTATTTTGCAGGCGTTGCTTCTTGACGGTCGCGCTTCTTTTTCGGCAATAGCTAGAGATTCGGGGCTTACTGATGTTGCAATAAAAAAAAGAGTGGAGTCCTTAAAGCGCAGGGGGATTATTGATGGAGTTAGTGTTGATTTGAATTATAAGGTTCTTGGTTTTGAAAATCCAATTTATGTTCAAATTCGTTGCGAGGCATCAAAAACAAAGGATGTTGTGAAGAAGCTTCATGCAATGGATTTTGTGCTTGAGCTTTATCAAGTGCTTGGCGAGTATAATATTATTTCAAAGCTTATTGTTCCTAATCTAGAGAGTGCGGAAAAATTCATTAATCAATTGGGCTTAATCGACGGAGTAATTGATCTAAAAACAATGGTTGTTCTTTCGGAGCTTAAAAAAACTAAATCTCTTCCAAGCTCTACTTTCCAGAATAAGATATAATTGCTTTTCTAATTTAGTCTGTTTTTTTAAGCGCCATAATTCTTTTATTAATTAGCGGTGAAAAGTGTCCTTTGTATCTTTTTTGAAGTTCGGTTAGTCGCCAATCTTTTCCGGTTAATTTGTGTCGGCAGTACTTTGTGCCGCATTTGCACTCCCATTGTTTTATTTTTTCTTCATCATAGTCCCACATAGCATAATCGCCAGTAAGTTCTTCGCCTTTTGCAATGCCTTTTCGCGCAATAAGTGTTACTGCGTCTTTCATCCAGACATTAGGGCCGCAGGAGTGATTCATGTAGTATGTTGGGTCGTCTCCGCGAGTTTCAGCAGTGAATAAATCTTCATCAAATTGCATTATTAGTCTTCCTTTCGCCTTTTCAGCTTCTGCTTCTTTTTTATTGATAAAATGCGCGCCCCAGATAAAAACTGTTTCTCCTTTATTGATTTTTTCTTTTGCAAAACTTCCTTTTCCCTGAATTAGCGAGTTTCTTATTTCAACTTTTGGGCTAAGCCATGGTTCTGTTGGATATTTTTTCATAAATATATTTGAGTTGCATAGTAATTTTAATTGATTTAGTGAATTAAGTTGATTTTCTGTCGTAATCCGCCCACGCTTTTTTAACACTTTTTGTTGCTTCTTCTTTGTTGTTTATGGATTTGATTATTTCAGAGAAGGCTATTTCTGGTGAAAGAATTGCTGAGCTCTTGGCGGATGATAAAGTTAATCAGAAATCGGTTTCTGGTGCGAGAGTTTTTGAGTTTAATTGGAAGGGTAATGAAATTAAGTTGATTCCTCTTCGTGGGCACATTAGTGATGTGGAATTTGAGCAGAAGTATGCGAATTGGCGTGGTGTTGATGTTCGCGAGTTGATTAATCCGAAGATAATTCTTTATGCAGAAAAAGAGTATGCAATTATTCAAGCGATTAGAGCACTTTCGCCGGATGCAAAAACGATTATTATTGCAACTGATGCGGATAGGGAAGGTGAAGCAATTGGTCTTGAGGCCATTACTTATGCTTTGCAGACTAACAAAAATGTTGCGGTTAAGCGTGCGTATTTTTCAGCAATTACTGCTGAAGATATAAATAAATCCTTCGACAACTTGGAGAAGTTTGATTATAATTTTGCGTATTCTGCAAATGCTAGGCGAGAGATTGATTTGATTTGGGGGGCTGTACTTACAAGGTTTCTTTCAATTGTTTCTGGGCAGGTTGGCAAAGAGTTTTTGAGTGTGGGGCGTGTTCAGACTCCGACGCTTGCGCTCATAGTAAATAGAGAAAAAGAGCGTTTGGCCTTTATAAAGAAAAAATATTGGGAAATTATTGCGCATTGTGAAAAGAACGAAAAAGAATTTACTGCGATTCATCAGGAGGAAAAGTTTTGGGAGAAGGCGCGCGCTATTGTTATTTTTAACAAGAATCCAAATACTGGTGTTGTAAAAAAAGTTGATAAAAAAGTTCGCATATTAAAGAAACCTGTTCCTTTTAACACAACTGAATTTTTACGTGCTGCTACCGCAATTGGTTTTAATGCGGGTAAAGCAATGGATTTGGCGGAGACTCTTTACCAAAAAGGTTTTACATCGTACCCCCGAACGGATAATTGTGTTTATCCAAAGAGCATCAGTTTAGTAGATATTCTAAAAAAATTGGTTTTGGTTAAGGCGTTGCAAAGTGATGTGGAAAAAATTTTAGCGTTAAAAGAAATTATTCCTTCTGCTGGTAAGGAGACTAAAGATCATCCTCCAATTTATCCTGTTATGGGGGTTCAAAAAGATGTATTAAGTCTTGACGAGTGGAAGATTTACGAACTTATTTGTAGGCGATTTTTGGCTACTCTTGCAGAGGATGCAAAAACTGAGAATACTAGTGTTCTTTTGAGTATTTCTGGTGAGCCGTTTATTGCAAAGGGGCAGGTTATTCTTCATGCTGGGTGGAAGGATGTTTATCCTTACAGTGAACTTAACGAAACGCTTCTTCCAAAGTTAATTGAGGGTGATGAAGTTAAAGTGAGAAATCTTGATATGTTTGAAAAAGAAACTCAGCCGCAGGGTAGATACAGCCAGGGTTCACTAATTAAGTTGATGGAAGATAATGGGCTTGGGACTAAATCGACTCGCCCAAATATTATTCAAAAATTGTATTCAAGAAAATATATTTTTGGGAATAAAAGTATTGAGCCTAGTAAAGTCGCTTTTGCAGTTATTGATTCTCTTCAGAAGCATTGTGATATTGTAACAAAGCCTGAAATGACTGCGACGCTTGAGAAGGATATGGATGAGGTGGCTGCAGGAAATAAAACTCAAAGTATGGTTGTGAATCGTTCTGGAGATGATTTGAAGAAAGTTATGGATCTTCTTTTCATTAATAAAAATACTGTTGGCATTGAGCTTCGTGGGGCTCTTCGTTTTGGCGAGACTTTTGGTAAGTGTGCTTGCGGGGGTAATTTGGTTTTAAGAAAAAGCAAAATTGGTAAAAGGTTTGTTGGGTGTGCTAGTTATCCAAGTTGCACGGTGACGTTTCCGCTTCCTCAAAAAGGCATTATTACTCCGACTTCTGATTATTGTGTTGAGTGTAAGGCGCCTGTAATTTCTGTTAAAAATGGGCGTTTTAGTTATAAGATGTGTTTGAATATGACTTGTGTTACAAAAAAGGATTGGGGCAAAAAATCAGATTCTTCTTCAGCAGTTTTTTCAGCATCTGTTGCATCGTCTTCAAATTCAATTGCGCTTACTTCGCAAAATTCAAATTTTGTTTCTTCTTCAAGTTCTTATTCTAAAGCGTCTGTTTCGGGTAAGGTTAGAAAACCTCGGGTCAAGGCTAAGGTTAAAGAGGTTAGTAATTCTACAATTGATGAAAAGTATCTAGTTAGGGATGCTTCGAACATAGTTGAAAAGAAGTGATTTTATGCCCAAAAACCTGGACAATTTTAGTGCGCTCTCAACCTCTTTTAAAATATTATTCAAAAACCCAATTTTATTTTTGCCAAAATTTGTTGTGGCGATTCTTTATGGTTTTAGTGTTTTTTGGGCAATTGCTGCTGCTGCAAAAATATTTCCAATTCTATCAAATCCTTCTTTAATTTCAACAATTGATTTTTCTTCATTAATTGGAACTGCTGTTTTGGTTATTATAGTTTCAGCAGTTGCGTTTTTTCTAGATATTATTTTTTCAGGATTTTACCCTGTTCTAGTTGAGTCTGCACTTAATGGAAAAAAAGTTTCATTTAAATTAGCTTTTCTGGCAGTGAAAAAAAAGCTTTGGCTGATTTTGTATTCTGGAATGCTTGCTTGGATAATTGTTGGGGTGGCTTCGTTGTTGCTTTCAGGAGTATTAATATTTTTTAATTTAAATGAAATATCTTGGGTGATTTCTTTTGCAGTGGCTTTTAGCTTTATATTTTTCTTTTATTTTCTTTTTCCAACAATCGTGTATAATGATGATTCGGTAAAATCTTCTTTTCGAGATGCTGTGTGCGAATCTTTTGGGCATGGGAAAATAGTAGTTCTTTATTCACTAATTCCTTTTACTGTTTCGGTAGTGAAATTTGTTGTGGCTTTTTTTGCTTCAAACAATTCAGATATTTTAATTTACTGGGTGCTTGTTTTTCTTACGGCGGGGATATATTCAATTCACGCTGTTTTGACCCAGATTTTGTTTGAAAGGTTTTATTTGAAAAAGAAAAAGATTTAGTAATTCGTTTGCCTTAATTCAATGGCATTTAATTTAATGACTTTTAATTCAACAACATTTAATTCAATTAGATTTTTTAAATAACTCAACTATTAGTTCTTAATTATTTTTTTAGAACTATGGGGTTGGAATTAGAATTAGATCCATTTAAAGCCTGGTGAGCCTACCCCACAATTCTTTCCAAAAACTTCTTCATTCACAACTCTCTTTACATCCCTCCCTAAAATTACAACATATTATACATCTCCCCCATTAATAAGTATTAGGTGTTGCTAGGTG
>JBAXCL010000012.1:0-17718 GCA_037141515.1 archaeon | reverse complement strand
GTTCAAGTCCAAAATTTCTTTTTATTATTTCTCTTACTCTTTTTATTCTTGAGTTGTTTTTATAAGCTTTTGATTTGTTTTGCCCGTCAAGCATTACAAATATTTTGTCGTTTGTTTTTCTTGCAGTAACATAATTTATTTCAAGCGCTTTTGCAAATAAATCTTCTGGTTTTTCAACGTATGAAATTAGTTCAACTCGTTTATTCAGTCTTTCTTGAAGGTCTTTAATATTGGATGCATTTTTTCCTATTGCTTTACCCATATCTTTTTCATTAACTAAGTAAGAAACTAGTGCACCGTCAATTAAACAGTCTTTTGCACTAACCCCAGTTACTTGTGTTAGCGCATTCATTAACAATATTTCATCCATCGAGATTTTCATAATACCACTAAACTTTTAGTATAATTTTTAAAATAAAATTAAAGGCTAAAAGCAATTTTTGCTTTTAGCAGTTCAAAATAACTTTATTCTAATTCGAGCACCTTGCTTTTTCCTGATTCAATTATTAGCATTGCGCTCACTACAAACGGTTTTCCGCACACGCTTCCAAGAACTAGTCCTGTTTCTGCGTATTCGTAGAACTTTTTTCCTTCAACGATTACTATTTGTTTTAGCGTTTCTTTTTCATTTTTTGGCATATTTTTTGATACTATTACCATTTCGCCTGTTCCGGCCAATATTTTTTTCTGGCATTCTCTATAGCCAAAAGCAACTTTGCCTGTATCAACCGCTCTTCTTATTTCCTTATTTGCATCCGCAGCCATTCTACCACCTTTAAAAAAAGCCTTTTAATCAGTTAAAAAAGAGTGTTTGTTACAAAGAATTATTCTTTGTGCCCTACTCCGCTTCTAACGCTTCTCAAGGCTATTAAAAAAATTCTTCTATCTTAGGCTTTATAAATAACGCTGTCTGGCGATTTTTTTACTAAGTTATTCAATATTGCTCAAATTAAACACATTCATTTCCTTCAGGTTGTTGGATGTTTTGTTCTAGTTTTTTTGTTGTGTTTGGGTTCCACCATATTTTTTTATAAACAGATTAAAAAAAGCTTAAAGTAAAGGCGCTTTTGCCTTTACCTTATTAAAATTATTTTTTCAAGTATTATCGAATTACTTTACAAGTAATTCAACAATTCCTGTTCCTACTTTAATTGGTTGTCCTACAATTATGTTTTCGACAACGCCTGTTAGCATTTCTTTTTCGCCTTTGAATGCTGCTTCTAGTAAGTGTTTTGTTGTTTCTTCAAATGCGGCTCTTGCAAATGGACTAGCTTTTCCTTTTGTGATTCCTGTTCTAACTATTCCTTTTACTTCTCCGCTGAATGTCATTAGGTCGGCTAGTAGCATTATGTGTCGTACATCTACTCTGATTCCGTTGTCATCAAGTACTTTTTTTAGTTCCATTACTATCATTTGTCTTCCTGCTTCTATTCCCAGTATTTTTGATGTTTCTATTATATCGTTTGTGAATACTTTTTCCAAGTTTATGTCTTCAAGTTTTAGAACCGCTTTTAGGTTACTTCCGCTTGTTTTTACAATGTACTCGTCGTTTTCTTTTACAATAAGAGTTTTTGCTATTCCTTTTACTCCGTGTACTTTTTCTTCAAGTAATCTTAGTAAATCTTTTCTAATTTTTATGAATTCAGATTTTTTCTCTAGTGAGAAGTGTACTGTGTTGTCTCTGTGAAGTGCTTTGAAATCCTTTAGCCCTTTTTTTAGTAATTCAGCCACATCGTCTGCTTTTAGTCCAAGAGCTTTTGTCTGGTCTGTTTGTATTTCAATTGCAATTTTTAATTGGTCAAATTCTTCATTTATTTTTACAACATCTCTTACTCTGACATCAATTAAGCTTTTTGCGAATTTTTCGCACTTTTCTTTATCTTTTTTCAAGTGGTCTGATAAATATATTGTCATTGTTGGATACTTTGCTTTGCTTCGCCCGTCAACAATTTCTTCCACACGTTGTATTCCGCTTCCTACCGATACTTCTGCAGATCCTGCGAAGTGTTTTGTTCTTAGTGTTAGTTGTGTTCCTGGTTCTCCAAGTGATTGTGCAGCAACTATTCCTACTGCTTCGCCTGGTTCAACTATTACTGAATCATATTTTAGTTTTACTGCGTCTGCAAGTTTGTCTGCATTTCCTTTTGATAGTTTGTAAACTTCAGCTAGTGCAACTATTTCTTCTAAGAGTTTCTTTGGTAGTGGAACTTGTTCCCAACTGCGTTCTTTTTCTTCGTAAACTTTTTCGCCTTCCGCGATTTTGTCTTCTTCTTCAACTTCAAGTCCTTCATCTATTTCAGCAACTTTTCTTTTTTTCTTTGCTGATTTAACTTCTTGGTTTTCGGCGGTTTTTTCTTCGACTACTTCGGCTTTGGTTTCTTCGGCTTCGACTTCTTCAGTTTCTTCGCTAGTCACGTCTTCTTCGTCAACGTCTTCTTCGACTGCTTCTTCAGTGATTTCTTCTTCTCTTTCTTCAACCATAGTCTTCACCCTTAATTATCGCCGTTTATTTGAATAATTTTTATATGCTTCCTTTGTCTTTTAGTTTTTTGTATTCTTCTTTTACATCAACACTTATTCCGCTTTTTGTGTTCTTTGGGAATACTCCGTCTTCACCGTATTGGTATTGCACTAGCATGTTTGATGCTGTTCGAACTGTTCCGTCCGGTGCTGCAACCAAATCTTTTAGTGAGTTTGCAAGTCTTCTGTACAAGTATCCTGATACTTTTGTTGATACTCCTGTGTCAACTTCTCCTTGTCTTCCACCCATTGAATGATAGAAGTATTCTTTTGCGTCCATTCCGTCAAGGAAGTTGCTTCTGATAAATCCGCCCGCAAGTAATCCAACATCTCCTTTGTGGTTTGATGTGATTAGTCTCTTGTAGAATCCTTTCTTTGGTCTTCCCTCTCTTACGTTTGCCTGTCCCCAGAATCCAGCAATATTCATCAGGTTGATTGAACTTCCTCTTGATTTTGCTAAGATCATTGAGATTGTGTTTAGTATAATTTCTTCGCCAGTAACGTAGTGGAGTTTTTCTTTCATGATTGCTTTTTCCACTTTTTCTTTTATTTCTGCAGCCATTCTTACAATGTATAATTCAAAGCTTTCAGATAGAGTTCTTCCGGGTATTACTTCAAGGCTTCCTTTTTCGTATTGTTCTACGAGTGCTTCTGCTTTCTTCATTGCTTCTGCGAACAGTTTCTTCTTCATATCTTCGATTTGTTCGCTTACTTCATATTCTGAAAGTGATGCAGTCATTCCTTTTTCTGTTAGAATGTAGGATGTTATTCTATTTACTCCCCTGTAAAATTCTTCAATAACATTGCTTGGGTATTCTCTTGCTAGTGTGTCAACTAGTCTTCCTTTACCTTCGGATAGTGCGCTTGAGTCAATTACTCCGCTTACTAGTTTTCCGTTTATAATTTTAACTTTCTCCATTATTTCTGCGATTATTGGAGAATCTTTAGCATCGTATCCGGCGTCTTTGAATACTTTGCTTGTGTATGATTCCCATTCTAGGTTCAAAGTCTTTGGAAGTATTTGCGAGAAAATTAATTTTCCGCTGTATTCTTTTCCTTTATCTGGTTTTGGCAATTCGCTTACGCCGATTGAGAATAATAATTGCATTGCTTCGTCTTTTTTGAATTTTGTTTGTGGCATTGTTAGTGTGAAGCATCCTGATACCCCATCTTCCTTTGGTGCAATTACTGGTGCTCCGTATCTTGGAGAAATAATGTGATCACGTACTAGCATTAATTTCTTTGCTTCTGCTTTTCCTTCTTCAGTTTGAGGAACGTGACAGTTCATTTCATCCCCATCAAAGTCAGCGTTATACGGCGGGCAAACGATTGGATTAATTCTGAAAACTTTTCCAGGCATTATTCTTGCGAAGTGCGCCATCATTGATATTCTGTGTAGTGATGGTTGTCTGTTGAATAGTACAACATCTCCGTCTTGTAAGTTTCTTTCGATTCTGTATCCGATATCAAGTTCTTTAGCGATTTCTTCTCTATTTTCGTCAGTTACTTTTCTTCTTGATCCGTTTGGTCGAATTACATAAACTGGTTTATCAGATTTTTCAATTGTTTTTTTTGCAGTTTCTAAGTTCCATTCTGTTACAAATTCTGGAACTGTTAGTTCGTTTGCTGCTTCTTCTGGAACTCCTAGTTCTGAAATATCAATATATGGATCTGGAACGATTGTTGATCTTGCTGCGTGGTTAACTCTTTTTCCTGTTAAGTTATACCTGAATCGTCCTTTCTTTCCTTTTAATCTTTGTATAATTGTTCGCAAGGGGCGGCCTGATCTGTGTTTTGCTGGAGGTACTCCTGCAGTGTTATTATCAAAGTAAGTAGTTACGTGGTATTGTAGTAAGTCCCACAAGTCTTCAATTATTAATTGTGGTGCGCCTGCTTCAATATTGTCTTTTAATCTGTTGTTAATTCTTATAATATCAACGAGTTTGTGTGTTAAGTCATCTTCGGATTTTATTCCGCTTTCAAGTGTTATACTTGGTCTGATTGTAATTGGCGGTACTTGTAATACTGTTAGAACAAACCACTGTGGTTTGATTCTTGCTGTGTCATACCCGCATAATTTTAAGTGATCGTCTGGTATTTTTTCCATCCATTCGCGTATCTGAGTTGGATAAATTCTTTCTTTATTGTAGTAGAAGTTTGTTGGTTTGTCAAGTTGTGTTTTTTGTATTACTGCATTACAGTGTGGACATTTTTTTACATTTTTTCCTTTTAGTATAATTCGTTTAGCATAATCTACAACTTTTCCTTTTGATGCTTCTTGTAATTTCTTTATCTGTTCGTCGTTAATTACTAAGTGCCCGCAGTCTTTGCATGTTGCGTTCATTAGTAGTTCTAGTCTTCTTCCAAATTCTGAGTGACATACTGGTCTTTCCATTTCTAAGTGTCCGAAGTGTCCTGAGCAGTTCTTCATTGTTTGCCCGCAGGTTTTACATTTTATTCCTGGATTAATTACTCCAAGGTGTGGATCCATTAACCCGCCTTCCATTGGGTAACCGTCTTTATCGTAAGTTTCAGGTGTTTTGATTTCTATTGCGCTCATTTTCCTTACTGTTTCAGGATCAATGAAGGAGAATTCCACGTTGCCGATTTTTTTCATTATCATAATCATCCCCCCAATTCTTACTTTTCTACTAAACTTTGTCCACCAAATTTATTTTTCCCATTACTCCAAGTGCTTTTAACTCTTCAAGTAATAGTTTGAATCCGTAACTCATTTCTACCGGATACACTGCGGTTGTTTTGCATAATGGACAGTATCGCTTGTGTCTTATTTCATCATTAACTGCAATTACTCCGCATTTCTCGCAGACTAGTTCCACAGTTTTGTCCGAGTCTTCGATTAACTTTTCGTGTAGTAGCATTGCTGCTCCGTGCCCTACTAGTGTTTCGCCTTCCATTTCTCCAAATCGCAGTCCGCCTTCTTTCTCTTTTCCTTCAGTTGGCTGTCTTGTTAGTACTTGCACTGGCCCTCTTGAGCGTGCTTGTAATTTGTGCGTTACAACGTGGTACAATTTTTGTGTTGCTATAACGCCAGTAAATATTTCGCCTTCAATTCTTTTTCCTGTTATTCCGTCGTAGAATATTTCCATTCCGTCTCCGCGAAATCCGTGTACGCGTAGCATTTCTTCAAGTTCTTTTTGCGGGGTTGAATCAAATGGGGTTCCATCGATTATTTTTCCGGCTGCTGCGCCTGCTTTTCCGCCAAGCATTTCTAATAAGTGTCCCATAGTCATTCTTGATGGGATTGAGTGGGGGTTAATTATCAAGTCTGGTTTTATTCCATCTATTGTGAATGGCATGTCTTCTTCAGGGATTATTGCTGCAACAACCCCTTTTTGTCCGTGACGACTTGCAAGTTTATCCCCAACTGATGCTATTAGCGGAGTTCTTATTTTTACTTTTACTAATCTGCTTCCGTCTTCTGCTTCAGTCATCATTATTGTGTCAACGAATCCTGGTTTTCCTTTTCTAATCGTCATACTTGCGTCTCTTCTTTTTTCTTCATCAACACCAAAATCTGTCATCTCTTCAAAGAATCTTGGTGGAGAAGTTTTTCCAATAATTGCTTCGTCTTCTCCGACGTATTGTTCAAGTTGAATTATTCCATCAGGGCCGAGTTTCTTATAATCTTCTTCTTCAACAAATCCAACTTTTTCTTCGGTTGGTATTTCAAATTTGTCTCTTTGTCCGCCTGGGTAACGCTGTTCTATTGTTTCGTAATTTCTAAAGTATGATGCGCGTGCTAATCCTCTATCTATTGCGCCTTTATTTAGGATTATTGCATCCATTGTGTTGAATCCGTAGTAAGGCATTACTGCCATTATGAAATTTTGACTCTGCGGTCGCTTGTCAAGATCTATTAAATCCATTGTCTTTGTTTTCACCAAGTTTTTTTCAGGATAGTAAAGTAAATATCCTTCAGTGTCGTGTCTTACTTTGTAATTAATAGCACCGATTCCTATTGCTTGCTTGAACATTTTTGCTCCGTGCAAAGCTTTTCCTGCCATGTTGTGTTGAACATAAGGTATTAGACTTGTTACAATACTCAGAGTTGCTGCGCCGTCTATTTCCAAGTGAGTGTGTTCTTTTGTTATTTCTGCTTCGCTCATTGCGAGCATTGCGTTTTCTTCTTCTTCAGAATCTAAATATTCAATAACCCCCATATCTAGCAGCTGGTTAAAAGTTAATTTTCCTTCTTTTACTTGTTTTGCATGTTCTTGAGTGTACATGCTTTTTCCGTTCTTAATAACTATTACTGGTCTTTGTAATCGTCCTGCATCAGTGTTAATGTAAATTTCATTTGTATCTTTGTGGTGTGCAACATTCATTTGTTTTGGCAATTTGCTGTTTCTTCGTGATTCAATTATTGTTGCTGTAAGCTCTTCTGGTCTTTCGTGGAATCCGATTAGTCTTCCGTTAATGTAAACTTTTGCTATTTTTGATATTTCAGCCACATCATCACCCAATTTTTACAACCAAATTTTAATTCCAATTATTAACTTCAATTATTATTTTCATACAAATTTTTTATTTTTTATTACAATTTCTTCAGCCTTACTCCTTGTTTGTGCAGGAAGTCTTCTACTGTATCTTCCTTTGCTTCTGTTGTTACTTCTGCCATAAAGCATAAATTTTTTACAAGTCCACATTGTGGTCCGTCTGGTGTTTCAACGGGATCAAGTCTTCCCCAGTGGGTTCCGTGAACATCTCTTGCTTCGTATAATTCGCGTGTTTTACTTAATTGTGATTTTACTTTTCGCAAATCTGTTAGTGGTGCCAAGTAATTAACTCTGTCCAAAAACTTTGCAACGCCTGTACTTCGCCCTATCCAATTTCCTGTACTCATAGCGAATTTAATTCTTTCACTTACTGCACCAGGTCTAACAATTGTAGAAATATTTAATTTTCTTCTTCTCGTAACTGTTCTGTCAATCTGGAATCGCAAGTCTTTTACGAAGTATTTAAATGAGTATCTAAATAAGTGCTCCATTAATTTTCCGGATAGTTCAAGTCTTTTGTTTGCGTAGTGATCTTTATCATCCTTACCGCGTAATCCGTATGAGCGCTCAATAGCTTTAGTTGCCATCATTGCTAAATAGTATGCTTTTGCAAGTCTTGCTGGTTCGTCTTGCCCGATGTGGGGCAGTAAGAATCCATCTATTACTTCGCGTGCTCTGCGCAAGCGGTAATCTATAACTTGCCCAGGTGCAACAAATTTACCAATCTTGTCAAGTGCTTCCTCTTCAGTATTAATTTCGCATTCTTCCCAATTTAGCAGTAAATCGTTTTGCATTTCTTTCTGGTCAGGGAATGCGTCAAAAATATCTTTTTTTGTTTTTAATCCAAGTGCTTTGAATAAAGAAAATAGTGCCAATTTTTTTGGGCTTGTTGGGAATGATGCGAATAGTAATCCTTCGTTTGTTCGTAGTAATCGTACTCTTCCCTTGAATGCTCCGCGTGTCGAAATAACTTCAGCAACAACTCCTTTTTCGCCTTCGGAGATTAGTACTCTATCACTTGAAAGTACTTCTTGTGTCATTAGTGCTTTTTCGCTTCCGTTAACAATAAAGTATCCGCCAAAATCTTTTGGGTCTTCACCCATTTCGATTAATTCATCTGGGTTTTTGCCGTTTAACCAGCAGAGATTTGATTTTGTCATTATTGGCAAGTCACCGATGTATGTTCTTCTTGCGTCTTGCTCAACATCTCTTCTGTATAAGCGCATTGTCAAATATATTGGCCCTGCATAAGTTCTGTTTCTTAATCGTGCTTCCATCGGGGTAAATTCTTCTCTTGGACTTCCGTCTGCTTCGATAATTTTTGGTTTATCTACTTCAATATTTGAGAGTTCGATTCGTACTTCTTCAATTTTTGGAGTAATTAGTGAATTTTCTTGTACAATATCAGTTAGCTTCTGGTCAATAAATTGGTTAAATGAATCAATTTCCATTTGCGCGATATTTTTATTGCGCATGTATGATTCCATTAATTCCCATGACATCAAAGCTCACCCTCAATTTTCCATTTCTGTTTTAACAATCAAATTAATTTTGATTGTTGCTTTCTTTGACTTCTTTTTCAATATTAAAAAATTTCTTTTCAATAAATTTTAATTTATATACTTTAAATTTTAATTCATTAAATTATAATTTCAAACAATTCTTCGATAATAAACGGCTTGCCCAGCTGTTAGTGAATCCCTAATTATTTTTACAACATCGCCTTTTTCTGGTTTCAAATGTTTTATTGCTGAATCAAGTTTTTCAATTCTTGGGAGTGCGTCTTTTTTTATCCCAAGCTCAGCCATCAGCTCCGCCACTTTTTCTTTTTTAATTAATAAGTGTTCGGGAACCAAATAGTGCCTTTTTTCATCAACCAATTTATCACCAGGCAATTAATTGCTATTGATTTTATGCATGCTAGTTCCCTCAAAACTTCTAAAAGTCCAAAGTCACAAAACAAACATAATCAAAGCGCGCTACTACAACCAAGGTCGTAATATAATCAAAAAGTGCAAAGAAACCTTTAAAAGGATTGGGGTGTCGGCTAACTTTTTGCCTAAAAAAGGGAGTTTTTTCCTTAATGGGTTTGAATATTTTTGAAAATTCGCGTAAAACACTAATTTTTTCTAAAATAGAGGCTATTTTGGCTCATTTCATCTTTTTAAGTTGTTCAAAGTATGCGTCTTCTACTTGCCTTACTGGTTTTCGCTTTTCCAAATCTTCGCTTATGTGGTGCCAGTATTTTACAGTATCTTCGCCAGGGCACCAGCAGAAAATTATTTCTTTGTCGTTTAATTTTGAATATAAATCAATTTCCATTTTTTCAAGGTCGCGCACAATGCACCCTTGTCTTATTAACGCACCAAGTAAAGAATATAGTTCGACGTTTTTTTCGTGAAAGCTTTTGTTAAGTTCTACTTCAAGCAGAAAGTTTTCGATATTTTCTTCATCGAACTCTATTTTAGTATTGTCAAGTAGAGAAAGCTCTTCATTTAGCTGTATTATTCTTTCAACGTCAGGACGTATTCGTTTCACAAGCGCATTTGCCTGGGCTATTGAAAAGTATATGCGGGGCATGTTAAATTATCGAAATTAAACGTTTTTAATACCCCTCCTTGACGATGGAAAATTAATTTAATAATGTAATACACGATAATTTTTAACAAATTTGTTGCGCCTGTGAGCAATATTTAATGTTTTTGTTAAAGAATTATTTCATGAGAACTATTAAACCTGAACTTCTTGTTGGCGCGGGAGATATGGCTAGCGTAATCGCGGCGGTAAAGAACGGTGCTGACGCAATTTACTTTGGAATTAAAGGATTTAATATGCGAGACCTTGGGACAAATTTTACGGAAAGTGAACTTCCTAACTTAATGAAGTATTTGCATGAAAATAAAGTCCTTGGTTACTTAGCTTTGAACACCACTATTTATGACGAAGAACTTACTCTTGTTGAAAAAATTCTTTCTGCATCAAAAAAAGCTAAAGTTGATGCAGTAATTCTTTCTGATCTTGGGGTTTTGGCTCTGGCAAAAAAGTGCAAATTAAAAATTTTCTTAAGCACTCAGGCAAGTGTTTCTAATTCCCTTGCACTCAAAAATTTTGCAAAGCTTGGAGTAAAAAGAATTGTTCTTGCACGTGAACTTTCACTTGAACAAATAAAAAAAGTAACTAAGAACGCAAAGAAAATCGGAATAGAAATTGAAGTTTTCATTCACGGTGCAATGTGTATTTCTGTTTCGGGCAGATGTTTTTTGAGTCATGAACTATTCGGCCGTTCGGCTAACCGCGGAGAGTGCCTCCAGCCTTGCAGAAGGGCATATTTTCTTGATGGCGCTTCCCCAGATTATGAAAAAAAAGAAGTTTATTTGGATGGAAACACAGTAATGTCTGCAAAGGATTTGAAAACAATTAATTTTTTGGATAAGGTTATTGCAACAGGGGTTGAATCTCTTAAAATTGAGGGTCGAACAAAACCTGCGGATTATGTTGCGGCAACAACAAGAGCGTATAGAGAAGCAATCGATTCAGTTGCAGGCAAAACTTTTACCAAAGAAAAGGTTTCAAAATGGAATACTTTGCTTGAGGAGGTATATAACCGTGGTTTTTCTGACGGGTTTTATTTCAGTGTACCAAAAGGCGTTGATCTTGCAATGGGGCAAGGAAGTTTTCAGAAAACAAAACGTATTCAGGTTGGTTTTGTAGTAAATTTTTATGCAAAGGTTAGCGTTGCAGAAATTCGAGTAGTTGATAATTTGCGCGCGGGAGATAAATTAATTTTTGAGGGCGAAACAACCTTTATCGAACAAACCTTAGACTCTATGGAGACGCATCACAAAAAAATATTCTCAGCAAAGAAAGGCGACATGGTTGGAATTAAAGTTAGTGAAAGGGTTCGTCCAAATGACAAGGTTTTTGTTGTTAAGGAAAGAAAACGATAATCTGCTTAATTTCAACTTATGACTGTAAAAATGCGCCTGATTAGACTCTGTTTCACTATGGTGTGCATTTTATCACACTCAAAATAGCCGACTTATTATTAACAATGCACAGCGCAATTATACTATGACTAATCCCCCAATAAGAATCGAAACTACAAGACTTGTTTTGCGCGACTTAAATCACGGGGATGAAGAAAATGTTGCAAAATATGCAAATAACATTAAAGTTTCACAATATTTGACTTTGTAGCCTTTTCCTTACACTATAAATGATGCGAAGTGGTGAGTAAATGACAGCTTAACTAATCAGGCAAAAGATGAACGCGCAGAGTATTCGTTTGCAATAACTTTCAAGGCCACTAATGACCTAATCGGAAGCGTAGGAATAAGCAAATTAGACAAATATAGGGGAACTGCAACAATGGCTTATTGGCTTGGGGAAGCGTATTGGCGGCAAGGGATAATGTTTGAAGCAGCTAGTACTATGCTTGAATTTGCTTTTGACACACTTAAGTTGAGGCGCATTGATATTTCTGCAGTTGTAGAAAATGTCGCGTCTAATAATCTCATAAAAAAGCGCGGTTTTGTTTATGAAGGAATGCAGAGAAAAAAGCACGTTTCAAAAGCAACTGGAATGGCCGAGGATCAAAATATCTATGGAATGCTTCGAGATGATTTTGAGCGCATCAAAAATAAGCAATAAATACTCCTTTGATCACCAGTATAGTTGATGGATTACTCTAATTTGGAATTCTTTGGCTATAATGCGGATCAAAAAAAGCTTCTTGAGCTTCTTCGAATAGCAAAAAAACCAAAATCAAAAATTAAACTTGTGTTAATGACTGCGCCTTCTTTTGTAGTGGATTTTAATTACAAAGATTTTGTTCCAAAAATAAAGGGGCTTGGTTTTGATAAAGTAACTGAACTTACTTTTGGCGCAAAGATTATTAATCAACAGTACCATAAATATATTAAAGCGCATTATTCTTCTTATCAGAATTGCAAAAAAATAAAAGACGCTGATTTCCAAAATAAATTTATTTCTTCTGTTTGCCCCGCAAGTGTTGAGCTTGTAAAAAAGCAATTTCCAGAATTGGCTAAATTTCTTTTACCTTTTGATTCTCCAATGTCTGCGATGGCTAAAATTATGAAAAAGAATTTCCCAAAGCACTCAATTGTTTTTCTTTCGCCTTGCTCTGCAAAGAAGCATGAAGCGTTATCAATTAGTAAAGGAAGTAAAATTAAATCAAAAAAACTCATCGACGCAGTTATTACTTTTGCAGAATTGAAACAGATTATTGCTAAAGAAAAACCAAAAAGTAAAAAAGGCGCAATAAAGTTTGATTCGTTTTATGCTGATTATACAAAAATTTATCCGCTTTCTGGCGGCCTTGCAAGCACTTTGCATTACAAAGGAATTTTAAAGAAAAGAGAAGTTGTTTCTTCTGACGGGGTGACAAATTTACAAAAACTTTTCAACTCGAATCCTTCTAAAGTTTTTTACGATATTTTGTTTTGTAAAGGTGGGTGTATTGGCGGACCGGGAATTGCTTCAGGGGCGCCAATTATAATCAAAAAGCAAAGAGTTTTAGGGTATCGAAATTTATCTAAAAAAGGAAAAATTAATGCAGACAACGGTAATGAAAAGTATGTTAAAGGGATTGACTTTTCTACTCAGTTTGATTAATGTAATTATTCAACTCGTATTAAGGAGACTTTTAATTCTTCTGTATTAAAAAGTTTTTATGATTTACCACGTAATAACTACTCCAGAGTGCAATTTATGTTGCGCTTATTGTGGCGAAAAGGCTTTTTGCGAACCTGATTTAGGCATTGAATTTGAACCAGTCCCACAAAAACCGCAGTATTCGGCTTATGACTTGACAAAATTCTTAAGAAAAGATAAAGATAAACCAATTTCAATAGTTTTTTACGGCGGAGAACCTCTGATGAACATAGAGTTCATAATGGAACTAATGGATTCGCAAAAAAAATATAAAGTAATTGATAATTTTCTTATTCAAACCAACGGAATTCTGCTTGACAAATTACCTAAAGAATATGTAAATAAGTTTCACACAATTTTGGTTTCGATTGATGGCGGCAAAAGTATCACTAACAAAAACAGAGGCGAAGGAACTTGGGAAAAAGTTACCTCAAATCTAAAACTAATCAAAGCAAATGGATTCAAAGGGGAAATTATTGCAAGAATGGCGATTGAAGAACCTACTGACTTCTATGAAGATATTTTGGAGTTAATCGACCCGAAAAATCCAGATGGTTTTACATTTACTTCAGTTCATTGGCAACTTGATGCTAATATGTGGCATGATTATGATAAAAGAAATTTTTCAAAGTGGAGTAAGGAATACAACATACATATTAGCCACCTCGCAGATTATTGGATTTCACAATTAAACAATGGATATTTGATTCGGCTTTACCCTTTTATTGGAATTGTTGATTCGTTAATCAACGGCACAAATTACTATTTGCGTTGCGGTTCAGGAATAGGCAATTTTACAATTCTTCCAAACGGAAAAATATCTGTTTGCCCCATAATGTCAGGAGTTAAAGAAAATTATTTAGGAGATATAAAATCTACTGACCCAAAATCTCTTCCATTTAAATTAAAAGTGGGCGAACCATGCACTTCTTGCGGCGATTTTGAATTATGCGGAGGGCGTTGCCTTTACTCAAACCTTCATCCGGCGTGGCCAAAAAAAGGGATTATTGAAGTATGCGAAACAATCAGACACTTAATTAATGAAATGAAACGCGTCGCACCAGAAGTCGAACTCATAATTAAAGAAAAGAAAATTAATGCAAAAGATTTAAAATTTTTAAAATATAATTGCGCTGAGATTATCCCTTAATGCCTCTGTGGCTCAGCTGGTAGAGTGACTGATTCGTAATCAGTAGGTCGGGGGTTCGAACCCCCCCAGAGGCTTTTGATTAAGTCGCAAAACCAAGTTTTCAAACAACATTTATTTGTATTTTTTTAGAAACATCAAATCCTTTTGGTATATCTAGTTTTGCTTCTAAGAACCATTTTGTATTCCCTACCCCGGCTGCTAAAAAGCTAATTGCTTGTACTGCCGCGCCCATTACCCCGTCTGGAGTTTTTGCTTGTTGTAATGCTGGAACACCCAGTTTAAATTCGTAAGTTAGGGGCATTATGCCATATTCTTTTTCTTTATCAATGGGAATCGAGAATTCAAAGGTCCTTGTTGTGTATTTTTCAATTCCTCTTGAACCCATCCTAGTGCTTGTTGTTTCTGCAAATATTGTAACAAATATTCCGCGAGCCATAATTGGTTTATTTAATTTTATATTAATAGTGCCGCTTATTTCTTCCCCGTGCGCGTATTGAACTTTTGGGGTTATCAAATCAATTTTTCCTTTTTCAAATAAACCAAATACCATTAAAATCACCACTGCCATTACTTTTGAAGATTAATACTGACGAAGTATTTAATTATTGCTTTTGGATTAGGAATTAAAATAAAATAGCTTAGCCAACATATTTTTTGGGTTTATTCTTCATCATTTTCTTCATCTTCTTCGTTTTCGTCATCTTCATTTTTATTCGCATTATTTTTTACTTTTTCTCCAGCAATTTCTTTTCTAATTTTTGCGAAAAAGAATTGCTGTGTATCGTTGTCTTGTGGGTAGAGGCGGACACAGTTTGGGCAAAGCTCGTTTTCTCTGATTTTTACTCCGCCTAGAACTACTGGGAGCACAACTGCTTTTCCTTTTCCGCCCATGCCATCGCGTTCTTTTAACAAGTGTAATACAACTTCTTCATTTTCTTCTGGCGCAAATGTGCAGGTAGAATAAACCATTTCTCCGCCTTCGCGTAAATAATCAAATGCTCTTACAATATAGTGTTTTTGTTCTTTAGCTTTTTTTAGAACTAAACTTTGTGACCAGTCTTCCAGCGCTTCGCGTCTTTTTCTTACCAACCCCTCGCTTGAGCAGGGCGCATCTAGCATTATTTTATCAAATCTTTTATTTCTTTTAAGATTTCTAAAGTCAATTCTTTTTATTTCAACATTTTTTAGCCCAAAGCGCAGTTTTGTTTTTTCTAGTACTTCAAATCTCTTTGAGTGTACATCGCAGGCCAAAACTTTTCCGGCTAAATTGCTTAATTGAAGTGTTTTCATTCCTGGCGCAGCACACGCATCAAGTACATAATCTTCTTTTTTTGGTAAGAGCGCAACTACTGCCAGCATACTTGCTTTTTCTTGTATACTAATCCAGCCTTTTTCATACTCATCAAGTTGTCCTGGTTCTGCACAATCTATCATAAAAGCTTGGTCGTGAAAATCTAACTGTTCATAATTTATTCGTTTGTTCTTTAACGCATTTAGTACGTGTGGAACAGGGGCTTTTTGCGTATTTACCCAAAAGCTTTTTGATTGTTTTATTTTTATTGTTTTAAAAAAAGCAGGCCATTCGCTGCCAAGAAGCTTTTGGTATTTGTCCAAAAAGGCTTGTGGAAAATATGTCTTGTTCATAACAAAAATAGCCTTAGTATTGTTTAATAGGTTATTTAATGAGTTTTTTAGGCGTTTGTATCTGTTAGCAATTGATCAATATCATCAAGCGAATTTGCTATTCCTGAAACATCGCTTGAAACATCATTAACCGATTTTATTGCTTCACTTTGTGAATTGATTTTAACTGCGGTTTGGGAATTTGTATCTGTTCCGACAAAAGTACATCCAAATAGCACGGATACTGAAATTATCAAAACTAACACGACTAAAATTATTTTCTGCATATAAGTCACCATCATCCAAGCATTGCCAAAAGCGCTTCTTTTAGTAACGTTGCCCTAATGTCATTAATTTCATTTCTAACTCCAAGTGCATTATCTTCGCTAAATGCATTTAAATTTTCCCTAATTTTGCTTTTAATTGCATCAATTTTAGCTGCGGCCTGATTTAACAATATTGCAGCATTTTCAAATCTTAATCCCGCATTACTATCACCTTGTTCTTTATAGTAATCAGATATTGCTTGAACTTTTAGAGCAGTTCTTTGCAAATCCATTTTTAGTGTTTCAAGCATTAATGCAAGCGAAAGCAATTTAGTTTCGTCAGCAATTAATTTTTTGTTTATTGGTTTTTGAACATTAGTGCCATTCATTCCGCCAATACAATCAACATAAACTAAGCAGTCGTTTTCATTTGTTTTTGTTACAAATTTTCCGCCATTGTTTTCGCAGTAATCTATTTTTTCTTGAGGAATCATAGAAACTGTTGTGCAACGATTTGCATCATTTTCCAGAGTATTTTTAGAACCCACGCACTGATAAGTGTTACACCCATTCTCAAAATTTATGACAACTTGATCACTTGCGGCAGAACAATTTTCTTTCAAATTTTTTATTTCGTCCCAACTTTGTTTGTAACAAGTTGGCTTTTGATTAGTTCTGCAAATAACTGAACTTGCTGCCACGCCATTTGGGCAATCAACAACGCTGCACCCATTTGCATCAATATATGCTTTGCAATTAGGATTGCATTGGTCGCTAACTCTTAAATCAGATACAAGCACCCTATCAGCAATACACTTAGCAGCGTCAGCAATTACAATAGCATTTAAATCTTGATTTGAATCAACACTCAAATCAATATTTGAATCAGTTGGATTAGTACACTTTGGGCTAAGTAAAGCACAAGTATTTCTTGCTTTTTCTTTCCAAAACGCATAGGGTTTGCAGTCAGCTATTGTTTCTTTGTATTCTTTACCGTTTGAACATTGCCAGTAAGCAGATTTGTAAAAGTCTTCTTTAGGCAAAACATCGTCAACGCAAATAGGCTTTGCGCACCCGTTATCAGCCATTTTTTTTTCCACATGTTTGCCTTGTGCGCATAGTGGTATTACATAAGCAGGGCAATTAATTAGAACAGGAACACACTTGCCAATTTGTTCATTATTAGCATCAGACCCTTGAACTAATTGACATTCGTATCCTTCAGGGCAATATAAATTATTTGAAGCACCACAAGAAAGCACAGGGCTAGTATTACATTCGCCTCGTGAAACTACTGTCGCATTTGCACACCTAGCAGCGCAGTTATTTCCATAAGTAATTCCATCTGCTCCACACACAGGCGCATATTCTTTTGTGCAGGCACAAACAGGTTTTACGCCCGAACAATCAAAGCTTATTTCTTCGCTAACCCCATCCATTATTGTTGTTGCACTTCCCGCACAACTGCTTGTCCAAGTTATTTCCTTTCCGGAAGTTCTAGTTATTAGTAATTTACAATCGTTAATTCCTTTACACCCTGTTGCAAAATCTTTTGCAACACAGTTCTGAACTTGATTTGTCGTGTTTTCTTTAAAATTACATTTTACAGTTTCAGTTACTTTTACTGAACTTTGGGAAGCATTACAATCAGCAGGGCAATTACACAAGTTTTCTTTATTACCGCATACTCCGTCCCCACATTTAATACAAGTGCCTACTGGGCTCCCAGCTAGTCTTCCAGTTTCAACGCAGACACCGTTTGTAACTTCACGAGTATCCATCCCCGAGTTCCAAGCAGTCAGACCACTACAACACTCTTTTGGATATGTCGAATAAATTAATGAAAATTGTTGACCCTCACTTGCACAGGCTAATTGAGTACCAACATTAGTTTCTGCCGCAAAAACTATTCCTGCTAACAGAACAAGTGTAATTAATATTACTATTCTCTTTTGCATATTACAAT
>JBAXCL010000011.1:0-18598 GCA_037141515.1 archaeon | reverse complement strand
GTTGTTGATATCGTAGTAGGAACTATAGGACAGCCTGCAGACGTAATTTGGGCAGGTAACATCGCAGCAAAAGTTGCTCAGATGGCAGTAGTTCCAGCAAGCGGATCAACTGACAAAACTGTTGATATAACTGTTGGCGGAAACTCAAATGTTTCTGGAAATGGAGAAACTGCAGAAAGTAAAGCAGATTTTTCAAATCAAGAAGCGACATTTGCATCAATAACTACTACAAGCACACAGATGCCGTCTTTAGTAAATAACCCTTCAGCTAAATATCGCTGGAATAGTACTACTGATTCAACTACTTCAATAAGCGAAGATTTATCCGCTACTGTTGATGCTAAGTATCAAGGTACTCAAGGTTCATCTTATTTTGGTGTTGGACAATTATACGGTTCAATAGCAAGAGATGGACTGGCTTATAATGTACGTTTGGGCGTAGGACTAGACTTGACAACTTCAAGACTTAACCTTGACGGAAACTCGTACTTCAAGATGCAAATTCCATGGTTGGGAAAAATTTACTCTCTTGACCAAATAGATGCAACTAATAAAAGTTTAGTATTCTACTCAGACACTACTCCAACAGTACTTGGCAAAGATGAGTCAATAACTGTTCAAGCAGCTGATGGAAACAAAACTTACTCATTAGTTTTGAAGAACGTAACAAAAACTGGTGCGAATAACGACTATAAAGCAGCATTCGCATTAATGGATGGAGCAACACAAGTTGGCTTCAAAGACAATATCTCATCTAACACTGACTTAAAAGACGAGTTTAGTGTAAAATTAGATAGTGCATATATCACATCAGTTTCTACAAGTGCTGACGGATCAGCTTTGTATGTTGCAGTAAGAACTGGAACAGACAGACTTGAATTAAGACACAATAAAGGATATCCATACACGGGAGACACTGTTGTTGACAATAAACAACCATGGGAAGTTATTTTCGATAATACTTCAACTGTGACTGTAATAAGTTTGAAGAATAGATGGTCATACGATCAGACTTCAAGCGAGTCAACTAACTCAAAGCACGTCCTTTTAGCTGGCGGAGCTGTAACTTTGCCAAACGACTTTGCACAAGTAAAGTTGGCTGGATTCCAAAACAAAGTAACAACTGATGCTATGATTGGACAAGTTTCAGGACTTGACAACACTGGTGGAGGAATTGCTTATACAGACCTTAAAGGTTCTGAAATAAAGCTACCTTTCTCAGTTACTGATCAAATGGATTTGAACGAAGTATCAGTAGTTACAATCCAAGGTAAAGACTACACATTCTGGCTTGACGGAAACGGTTCAGGCGCATATGATTTGTACTACAAGTACGGTAATTATGGAGATATAACAAGTACTCCAACAACTGCAACTGTAACACCATCAGTAAATGAATGGGTTGTAGTTCAAGATGTAATGCAATCTAACACGGCTGGGGTTGCTAGAACTCCTGCAACAGTAAGTTTAGATCTTGGCGCAAGAACTGCTACAAACGCAATTGACTATATTACATATGGATTCATGTATAGTCACACAACTAAGAAAGTAGCATTGTTGTTAGCACCACAGGATTTCTCAATATACAACAAGGCAAAAGCAGCAGTTCCAAAAATATCATTTGTTGATACAAATGTTGCTGGAACTCAGAGACTCTTCTATGTTCCAAACACTGAAGAAGTTTTAACTAGTGCCTTCGATTCAAATTGGGGAGCAAAGAATTCAGACAACCGAAATGCAGCTAAATTAACATACACTGATAATAACAGTGGAGTTACTACAATGTACGTAAGAGCAGACTCTGATGGTACTGTATGGGATGCTGAATCATTGAAAAATGAATCAAGCACAATCAAGATATACGGCCTTTCAATGGATGCAACATACGCACCATATTGGAGTAGCGCAATTAGAGACGGAACAGATTACTTCAAAGACGCCTTTACATTAGACGGAACTGAAGTTAAATCAGACGGATCTATGTTCACTCTAACTGTTCCAGAAGAACAGAAAAACGTTGAAGTGTACTTGGGCGGAACTGGCACAAGCACTGTAACAACTGGTGGAGCTTCATACCCAGGTGTTAAAGTTGGCGAAACTAAAGGTAACGTAACTGTTACTGCAATTAGCGGAGCTACTTCAGGATCAACAATCGTTCCTGTTTCAAGTAACTTCGTTGTGGCAGACACTGCTTCAGCTTCAGGGAAATCAATCCTTGTTGGTGGATGGTTAGCTAACACAAAGGTTGCTGCAGAGTTGGTATTACCAAACAATGTTAAGTTGAACGAAGCATTGCAAGCAAGCGGAGACTATGTTTCGGCAGTATTAACTGACGGAAGCATTTTAGTTGCCGGATGGACAGCATCTGACACAGCTAGCGCTGCAAGAGCTTTGATAACAGCTTTAGACGGTCTACAGTAAATATCTTAATTAGAGGAAAAGGATAGTTGGGTTTTTACCCAACTCCTTTTCTTTTTCTTTTTTTTAATGTTTATATTAATTGTGTATTTTAAATGTGTGATATTTTTTTGTGCATATTTTTTTGTGCATATGATTAAAATTTGTTTTGTTGAATTTTATGTGGGTGTAATGTATGAAGTATAGGATTATTATTGAGCAGGGCGAGGATGGTGTTTTTGTTGCTGAAGCTTCTTCTTTGCCTGGTTGTGTTTCGCAAGGAAAAACAAGAAATGAAGCTTTGGCAAATATAAAGGATGCTATTGCGGGGTATTTGGAGAGTTTAAAGAAGCACGGTGAAGCTGTTCCTTTTTCAATTACTGAAGACATAGTTGAGATTTATGCCTAAGTTGCCTTGTTTTTCCGGGGAAGAGCTTGTCAAGGTTTTGAAGAAAATCGGTTATGAGTTGGATCATCAAACTGGCAGCCATTTTATTCTTAGACAGCGAATTACTCCTTTTAGGCGTTTGACAATTCCTAATCATTCAATAATTGCAAAGGACACGCTTAATGCAATAATTAAGCAGGCTGGGTTGGCTCGTGAACAATTTTTTGAATTATTTGAAAAATAAGTTTTCGTTTTTCTCCGTTCGTTTTGCAAGTGTTTTTATTCTTTTAGGTGATTTATTTTATTATGGTTGAAAAAGTTAAAGAAATTAAAAAAGATTTTAAGGTTCCTACTATGGTTGAGCTTGCCAAAAAGAAAGCTACTGCTGGGCTTAAGCAGAAGCCAAAGGAAAAGAAAAGCCAGTTACCAGTTTTAGCAGCAATTATATTAGTTTTAATAGTAATTATTGCTTTTGCAGTACTTTTTTTGATGCCTAAGTACAAGTATTCTTTCAATATTAGTGGAGTTAATTATGTTTCAAATGATTTTACTCCTTCAGAATTCTTTCCCGCATTTAAGGATAATAATTCTTTTCTAATTATTATTGATTTGAAGGATAATCAAAGTAATACTTGGATGGTTAATGCGATGAATCTTTGGCTTGTCGCGCTTAATGCTGATGGTAAGTCTGTTCAGTCTCTTGTGCGTTTGACTGATGCAACTGGCGTGCCGTTAAGTTGTTCTACAAATGATTCTAATATAATGTCAAGCAGGGATATTTCTGTTGTTGAATGTAATTCAATGATTAATGATTCCGCAAAGTCGAGGGTTATTCTTACTTTGTCGAATGAAAATAAAGCTATTTTAGAAAATGGTCGGCTTGAAATTTTTGCTACTGGTGCGGGTACTGTTAGTAATGTGAATTATTATGTGATTAAGCAGATGTATTCGGATTTTGATAATACTCTTGCAATAGTAAATGAGAGGATTAATGGAATAAATGGGTGAATTTGATTTTGCATTTTTCGCTTTTTAGTGAATTCATTTTCAAATTTGTTTTCAAATTTAAATATTTGGTTTTTTATTTAGGAATTTTGTATCTCAATAGTATTTTATTCTGTTTTAAAGAGAATGTGTTCTAGATGACTGACATTAAAAGGCTTAATTTTTTTGACCGTTCAGTTCTTTTTTTGCTTTTGGCGTTGTTCGTTAGTATCGTAATGGTGGTTAGTTTTTTCTTTCCAACTATTTATGTTTGGATTGTGCTTAATGCGCTTGTTCTTTTTGGAGTGCTTATTTATCTTGTTATTTTTTTGGGCAACAAGAGTGCTGGGCGAGCGGTTGCCCCAAAATCATTTCCTTCAATTTCAATTATAGTGCCTTGTTTTAATTCGAAAGGTACTATTCGTGCGTGCATTGATTCAATTAAGAAATTAAAGTATCCAAAAAAGTTTGAGATAATAGTGGTTGATGATTGTTCGACTGATGGTTCAAGAGAGTTGCTTGAAAAAATTTCAGGAATAACTCTTATTAAATTAAAAAAGAATTCAGGTAATTCGGTTGCGCGTAATACTGGTCTTGCGAGGGCAAAATCCGAGTTTGTAGTTTATATTGATTCTGATTCGTACCCTGAAGAGGATTTGTTTTATAAAACGCTTGGATATTTTGAAGACAAATCAGTGGGTGCTGTGACGTGTCTTATTCTTCCTGATAAAAATAAAACAGTTATTCAAAAAATTCAGTATTTCGAGTATCTTTCTAGTTTTGGGATGAATAATTCGCTTCTTTCTTCGATTAATTCTTCTTATGTTGTTCCTGGTCCGATGACTATTTTTAGAAAAAGTGTTTTTTCAAAGGTTGGTGAATTTACGCCTGGGATTCTTGCAGAGGATATGGATTGGGGTTTGAGATTAAAAAAGCACGGGCTTAAAATAATGTCTTGCGTTGATGCGGTTGTTCTTACTGATGTGCCTTCTACTTGGCGTGGTTTATTTAAACAGCGTGATAGATGGTATCGTGGAGGAACATATAATTTTATAACTCATAAGTCGCTTATGTTCAATAAAACAAATAAAGATTTTGGTTTTTTTGTAATGCCTTTTTTATTTTTCACGCAGATACTCACTATTGCGCTTATTATGCGGATTATTTTGTATTTTTTTGTTGATTTGTATAATTTTGTTTCTATTTATGCGAATTTTTTGCTTCTTGGTGGAAAAATTTCTTTAGATTTTTCAGGGCTAGTTATTCCTCCGTCGTTAACATTTTTTGCATTAACTTATTGCATAATTGCTTTATATTTTTTCATTTCTTTTTGGTTCGCACAAAGGGGACCTTTTTTGCGTGATTTGCCCGCTCTGGTAATGCTTATTTTTATATACCCTTATTTTGTTACTTTTACTTATTCACAGAGTTACTTTAAGGAAATGTTCGGGGTGCGTGCGCGATGGCTAAGAGTCTCTACATAGTTGCGATACTTGCAACAATTGCAATTCTTGCGGTTTTGTTTTTCTCGGTTTCTGCTGCGGAGAACCAAAAAGCGGCGCAGTTTAATGATGAGATTAGGCAGTTTGCTCTTGAGAGCGAACTCCAGTCAAGTTATGCGGATTTTGATACAAATAATCGTGCTGTTTATTGCACTATTATTAATCAGGGAATTGAAAGTCTCTCAAAGCGTTCAGACGTTCTTGAAAAACAGCTTAATTCATTTAAGGATAATTCTGTTAATACACAGGAATTTTACACTGTGAAAAGAAATTATTTAATCACAAACATGATTTTATTCAGAAATTTTTTGAATGCAAAAGAATATTGCAGTTTTAATAGAAAATCAGTTTTGTTTTTTTATGCAGAAGATAGATCTTGTGATCCTCAGTGTGGGGTGACTGGTTCGCAGTTATTTGAACTAAGGGACTGTAATGCTTTTAGAGTTTTTAATTTCCCATATAATTGGCCGCAATATGAGTTTACCAAGATTTTGGAAGTAAAATATGATGTTAAAACTGCAGGCACTATAATTATAGATTCAAACAAATACGAGTCTTTGCTTGATATGAATACGCTGACGAATTTGCTTGGGTGCGGTAAGTAATGGTGCAGAAAAAAAAGTCTTTGAATATTAGTCTAATTCAAAACGCAAAGAATTTTATTTTAGCGCATAAATGGTTTTTCATTTTTTTTATACCTTTTTTCATAGTGCAGCTTTATAGTATTAGTTTTCTTCCATGGGATTCGATTCCGTATGTTTTTCAGGGTAAGTGGTTTTGCGGGGAGCAAACTTATTTGGAATTGATTCGCCCTCCCGTTCCGGGATTTTTTAATTGTCTTTTTGGCGCGCAGCTTTTCTCAATAGTTATTTCTACGGGATTTGCTTCTATATTGTATCTTGCAGGATTATTACTTCTTTACAAAAAGTCGCCTTCATCTTATGATCAGTTTACTCTTGCGCTTTTTGCATTTCTTTTTCCACCGATTTTATTTTTATCAAATTTCGGCTCTGATTTGTTTGCGCTCGCTTTTTTGATTCTTGCTTTTGCAGTAGCATCTCCAGCAAAGAAGGGGTTGTTGTTTGGGCTTTCTTCTCTTTCGCGTTATAACTTCCTAGTTTTTATTGTTGTAATATTGTGGCAGATGCGAAAGGAGCCGAAGAAAATCCCAGTTATGCTGGGGGTTGCTGTAGCTACTTGGGTTCCTTGGATGGTATTTAATTATTTTTACAGCGGGGATCCTTTTTTTAGTATTAATGAATCTACTTATTTGAATGTTTTGATGAAGGGCGCGAGTGCGCCAATTAGTACAGCTCAATTTGCAGTAATATTAATTTTCTTGGCAACAGTTTTACTTCTCGGCTTTAAGAAGTTTAAGGATAAAGCCTTGTCTCAGTCAGCAATTATTAATTTTGGACAATTTGTGCTTTCAGCAGTTAAAGAAACACGTTTCATTAATCTTATTACGCCCGCGCTTGCGTTTAATATTTCAGAATTAAGTAAAAGAAAATTTTTGTATAAGATAATTTTTATAATAATTTTTGTTTTTTCGTTTGTATTATTGTTATTGCCTTTATTTAATGATCCAGTTGGATATTATAATTTTGTATTTCATAAGGATGAAGTTCCAAAGGATTCTTTCTTGTATCAGTGCAAAGTTGCAAGTGATAAGTGGGTTTTGTTTTACCCGCACGGGATTGTGGCACAGTATTTGCCGGGTGCAGAAAGGTATAATGAGTACTTGGATAAGGGCGCCGTATTAGTTGTTTACAATTACAAAGAAGTTGATTTGAATAAATTTTCTAATGTAATTAATCGTGGCGAGTATGTAATAATTAAACCCCAAATTTGTGCGCCTCAGATAAAGCGTTATATTTCCGGTTCTTGGAATTATAAAGTATTTTCTTGGATTCGCGATCACAATTATTTAGTTTCTGATTTGCGAGATTGGCCTGAATAAATCCTGCGAAATTATTTTAGAATACTTCTTCTTTCATCAATTCGCGTAGTACTGTTGTTGCGTAATTTCCTTTTGAAAGGAAGAATGAAATAGTAGTGCTCATTTTTCCTTCATTAAATTCATCCGGCATTATTTTTAAGATTTTAAAGTTTTCAGGAATTAGTTTTAGCGGTTTTCTTTCTCCTTTGCTTGATAGTTCGCTCATTTTTGTAGTTTTAAAATCTTCAAAATTTGCTTCTTCGTTTTCAAGAATTTTTTTCTCTAGTTCTCCCGCTTCTCCTTGTGCGTATGTGCTTTCAAATCCTGGGAGTATTATTGCAGGAATTTTATCTATTAGCACGTCTCCGTTAATTTCTTCAAGTGCCTTATCTCTGTATTTTCGTATTCTTTCAGTTAGTATTTTGTTGAATAAATCGCTTTGGTATGCGTGTGTGAATAAGTATCTGATTTTTTTTGGGAGTGTTCCAAATGCGCCTGCGTAGTCTTTTGGGTATCTTGCTAAGTGGTTTAGTATTGCTCTTTCGCTTCTTGCGTCAAACGGGTATTCTTTTAGTGCGTTTTTTATATCTCCAGTTTTTGCGAGGTTTATTCTTGCGTTTTTTATGTCTTCTTTTTCTTCTTCGTAAGTGTCAGTCAAGTATAGCATCATCGCGTCTTCAAATTTTCCTGTGAGTAGTAGTTTTCCTACTTTGTGAGTTATCATTCTTTTTCCGCCAAATCTCTGGTTACCAAAAAAGTTTGGTACTCCTTTGTTTGCCTGTTCAATAAAATCAGTTAGTATTTTTTGTATTTCTTCTTCGCTTCCAGTAATATCTCTTATTGTTATTGTGAATTGGTTTCCTAACAAATCGCCAAGTTCTGTTCTTTTTTCGCTCCAGCGTGGGTTTCGTATTTCAATTCCTTTTACTCCAAATTTCTCGACTAGTCCTTCGTTTGGCATGTAAATGCTTATTCTTTGGCAGGTTACTGCGCGTTTGTCTTTTAGCCCGCCGTAGCCTATTCTTTTTTTGCTTACATTTATTCCGCGTGCTATTAGTGCTAGTGCGCTTATGGTGTCTGTGTTTATTTTTTCCAGTTCTAGTATTAAGTGTTCTTCGTTCGCCCTTGCAGGGATTTTGATGTTTTTTATTTCCCTTTCTTCCCATTTTTTAGTAAATCTCTCTACTTTGCAAACGTATCTGTCTTCAAGTACTTCTTCAACAATAAAATCAGTGTAGCGTTGCTTAACTCTTCCCTTTAGCGGCAGGGTCTTTGTAAAAAATATTTCTTCCATATTTAATCACTTGTAGTTTGGATTTTCTTCCTGTTTTGGTCTCCATTTGTAAACATTATCATGGTGGTCAAAGTAATATATTTCTACGGTTTGATATCGATGGTTAATCTTGAAAACAATTACAAAGTTTGTATCTATATGAACTCGATTAAATCCTTGGAGTGGGTGGTGCAAATATTTGTAAGTGTGTGTTGGGTTATTGCATATTTCCTCAATTTTTTTATTAATCATTAATAATTGGTTTTTATTTTTCTTTGAAAGCTTTTCAAATATTTTATCTGCTGTTTGAGTCAAGTACAGTTCATACATTTAAACCGTACCTCTTTGCAAAGTTATCAACTTTTATCAGTTTGTCTTTTTGTACTTTCTGCATTTTGCTAATGAATTCTTCTTTTAGTTCTGGTTCTTCGAGTTCAACAAACTTGTTTACAATATATTCTATTGCTTCGCCTTTATCTTTAAAATCATGCTTTGCTTTAACTACATTCAATACTTTATTCGTTTCTTCCTTTAACGTAACTAGTGCTTGTACCATAATAAGCCCCCCTAAGTAAAACTAAGTCGAACTAATTATAAACTCGTTAGTTTGTGTTAATATGTTTCATTCATCCCTTGTATCTTAGTAGCGCTGCTATTCCTCCGAATCCTTCGTAGAAGTTTTTCCCTTCGTTTGTTTCAGTTGAGATTACTCTTATTTGTGCTCCGATTCCTTTTGCTTTTTCTATCATGTAATCTAAGTAAGTAATTTCTTCGGTGGTGTCAATCTTTGATTGGCATTTTGAGCACCTGAGTTTTGATTCTTCAAATGTTTCAACTTCTTTTACAACAACAATTTCTTCGCTATTGCAGTGTTCGCAAAATATTTTAAATACAATCCATGGGAGGTCTTCTGAAATAATTAGTGTAGAGACTCTATTATCATCAATTGATTTTTCTACTTCTCTTTGGCCGTATGTTGCTAGTCCGTCGCGTGCAACTTCTCCAAGGAATTTGTCAATTATTTGTCTTTCTTTTACTAGTTCAGAATCTTTAAGTAAATCCTGGCTTTTGTATACTAGTTCTCTTATTCCGCCTTCATCAGTGTAAGCCGTATCAACTACTCCCATTACTTTTTTCTCTAGTTCGTGGTGGAGTACTTTTTTTTCCATAAAGTAGTTTTTTGTCATTCCCGGTCCGCCAATTATTACTCCTTTTACTCGTGGTATGTATGGTTCAAAGTATGAGTTGAATTTTTCCGCTGAGCGTTTAAAAAAATCCTGCATTGCTTCTTCTCTTAGTCTCTCAAATCGCATTGCAGATTGGCCTCCGGCTCTTGCTTTTCCAGGAACCATTGATGTGAAGTGCCCAAGTATTTCGTATTTTTTTCCTATTAGTTGTGCAACTGTTGCTTCGTTTTTATCAATCGTCATTATTGCGTAGAAATCATTTGGTGCCATCATTTCTTTCAAATAATCAATGTGAAATGTTGAGTCGCACCAGTAGAGTTTTGATTTTAGTGGTCTTACTGGGGCTACTGTGAATAAGCGTATGTCTGCTCTTCCTTCGCTTTTTGAAACATTTCCAGCAAATACTACGATTCCGTTTGCACCTAGTTTGAAGTTAATATTTTTTAAGAATCCGATTATTTTTCGCAGGGCGCCTTGAACGTTTTTTCTTACTGATGGGCTCTTTATGTTACCGCTTTGGTTAATTTCTTCACTTAATTGCCCCATCACTGTGCTTCTATCAGTTCCTGGCGGTATATATTGCGTGATTAACTCGGTGTGCCTGCCCTTATAAGATTCGAGCGTTTTGAGTTTTTTCTTAAACACAGCCATATCTGCTTCGCTTACTTCTTCAAGTACGTGGTGTGGTGCGCCCATAATAATCAACTTATTTCTAAAAAAATATTTTTAACTTGGTTATTTTCACTTATTTTTATTTGTCCTTAACCCGTTAGGGGGTACTTATTTAAACCAGTTAAACTATATTAATTCGGTTTCGTTAGCTTCTAAAAGCTATTGATTTTCACAGTTTGAGAGGGATTTTGATGTTTGATTTGTTTGAGAAATGGGATGGTTCGCCTAGGCCAGAAGGGGATTTGGCATCGCAAGTTTCTTCAAATTCTTCAACGGAGTCTTCGTCCTCAATTTTCCAGCCAAATAATTATTCTGCATCTTCAGGGGCCCAGCGTACTTTTGTTCTAAGTGTGGGTGGAAGCGTTTTTTTTAATGAGAAGCTTCGTGCGCCTGAAATTTCAAAGTTTTGCGAGGTTATTAATGAGCTTAAGCGGGAAGGTTATTCTTTCGTGTTAGTAGTTGGCGGTGGAAGAGTTGCGAGGGTTTACCAAGCTGGGGCAAAGGCTCTTGGTGCAAATAATTTTGAGCTTGATGAGGTTGGTATTGCAATCACTCGTGCTAATGCAATTCTTTTTACGCACATTATAGAGAATTCTTGGAGGACTGTGCTTATTGATCCAAAAGAATCGGAGAATGTTTTGCTCCTTGGCAAAACCCCTATTTATGGGGGCGCAACTCCTGGTCAGACTACTGATGCGGTTGGGGCAATTATTTCCGAGCTATTAAACGCGGATTTTATTAATCTTTCAAATGTTGATGGAATTTTTTCTGCAGATCCAATAAAAGAACCTGCTGCGCGGATGTATAAAGAGTTATCTCATACAAAAATGTTTTCTCTTCTAAAAGCTCAGGCGTCAAAGCCCGGTGCGCATACGTTCACAGATCCGCATGCGGCTGCAATTCTAGAGCGAAGTAAAATAAAATCTTTTTTCATTAATGGAAATGATTTAGATAATTTCAAAAGTGTTGTTCGTGGTTCGCCTGAGTTTAAAGGAACGCTTGTTCAGACTGTTTCGACTTCTGATGCTTTGGTTGAGGAGTGAGTTTCTTAAAAATTAATATACAGTTGCCAGTGTATAGTTCTCGTATTTCTTTTTTCCAAGTAAGTAATCAACTTCAGCCATGTTTATCATCGGGAGCTTGTATTGTAAGTGGTCATCAATGCTTATTCTTGGGCACGCGGTGTTAATGAGCGCTTCTGCTTTAATTCCAAGTAGTGCGTCATTTGCTATAAAGTCCATAATATACAATTTTGCTTTTTTGCCTTTTTTTTCTAGTTCTTTTTTAATTTTCTCAGCATCTGTGATTCTGTTTTGCCCTTCTTTTGTGGATACGAGTATTGCAAAGTTCTTTGCTTCTTTTGCTCTTTCAATTAATAATATTCTTCGTTTCAAGAATTCATTTTTTTCTTCAACAAGTCTTTTTATTTCAAGATTCATCGGGTTTGCGATTATTACTTCTTTTTGTGTTGCGAAGTGTATTCCTAGCGGGTGGAATAATCCATCCCCAAAATATACAATTGTTTTTGGCTTTACGTTTGCGCTTGCGTAGTTGCATCCAAGTACTTGTCCGTTTTCTGTGCGTTCTCCTTTTCCTATAATTGCATTTATTTTGTTTTTCATAAGTTCTTCTTTTAGGATTGGCAAGTATTCCAAAAATTGTGCGGTTGTAACTAATCCAATTTCTAAAATATTTTCGTCTTTTAACCATTCGGTTAATATTTTTGTAATTCTTTCAAATTTTTCTCCGAGTTCGTATTTTAGCGGAGCATAAACTATTGGCATGCTTGTTTTTTGAATAAATTTTGTGTGCCCTATATGCAGTATTGCGTCGCACTCTAGTTGTTTAGCATCTTTTTGTTTTAAGTCACATGCCCCAAAGCAAGGATCCATTGATGTTGTTACACTAAATCCAGCTTCTTCTAGTTCGTCAGTAATTTCTTCAACTTTAGTTTTTAGCCCTTCGGGTATTTGCAGAAATATTTTTTTTGCTTTTAAATTTTTTAACTGTTTTATTGCTTGAGTAAGTTCCATTTTTAGCATATTTATGTTGTGTAAAGAAAGGATTAAGTATTTGTTTGATTGTTCTATTATTGGTTTTAATGACGATTGCCGAGGTTTATATCACGTTTAGGGACAAAAAGTCTGCAGAAAAAGTAGTTTCTGTGCTTCTTAAAGAGAAATTAATCGCTTGCGCAAATTTGTTTCCAATTGTTAGTATGTTTACTTGGAAAAATAAATTAAGTAAAGAGAAAGAATTTGCGGCTTTATGCAAAACCAAGTATGCGCTTGTAAATCAAATTGAAGCAAGAGTGAAAGAATTGCATTCTTATGAAGTTCCTTGTATTATTTCTTGGAATGCGGGTGCGAATAAAGAGTATGAGAATTGGGTTTTCCAGTCCACCGGAAATCAGTATTGATTACACTTTTCTAACTTAGAGGGTATTTAATTTTCTTAAAAATAGTTGCTTTTTAATTTAAAGTATTTTTTTTTATTTTTCAGGATCTTTAGTTGGCGAGAAATTGTCCAGTCTTAGTGGCTTCATTTGTATTTCGCCGAATTGTTTTTCTATTGCCGCTTTTAAATTTACTCTGTTTCTGTAGTATTCAAGTATTTTATTTTTCTCTTCGTTTATTACAACTTTTCTAATATCTTCAACAGCATCAATATTTGCTGATACAGAATCTATTCCAAACCAAATTAATTTTTTAACCATCTCTGGGTTGCTTGCTGCTTGCCCGCATATGCTTGTTGTTACTCCTGCGGGTTTGCATTTCTTTATTACGTATTCTAGTTGTCTTAGTATTGCGGGGTGTAATTCGGTAAAATTTTTCTGTACTCGTTCATTGTTTCTATCCATCCCCAGTGTTAGTTGTGTTAAATCGTTTGTTCCAAATGAAACGAATTTGATATGTGGGATTAGTTCATCAATTACCCATACGGATGCGGGGGTTTCAACCATTACTCCGATATCAATTTCTTTTGGCAAGTTCGATTCTTGTGCAATTCTCTTTGCGCCAAGAACCTCTTCAAGGCTTTGTACAAATGGCAACATTATTCCGACATTTCGCAACCCTTCTTCGTAGAGTTCTTTTATTGCGAGTATTTGTGCTTTTAGTAATCTTGGTTCGTCAAGGTCTCTTCTTACTCCGTGCCAGCCAAGCATTGGGTTTTCTTCTTTTGGTTCTTTGTCTCCGCCGATTAGTTCTTTGTATTCGTCGCTTCTTGCGTCAAATGTTCTAAACCATACTGGGCCAGTAAATTTTTCAGCAACTACGCGTATTCCTTTTTTTACAACCTCTTTTAGTTCAACGTCTTTGTTTTGTCTGATAAATTCAGCTGGGTGCATGCCTGAGCTTGTTATCATGTGTTCTGCTCTTAGTAATCCTACGCCGTCGGCTTTTGTTGCTGCTGCCGCTTCTGCAGCATCTGGGAGTGCCACGTTGACTTTTACTTTTATTGATAAATCTTTTAGCAAGTCAAGTAATTCTCTTTTTTCTTCTTCTTTTTTTGCCATGTCCATTTCTTTGTATCTTAGTCCTGCATATTCTTTTTCAATTACTTTAATTTTTCCAATAATATTTTCATTTTTTTCTTCTTTTTCATCTTGGACAAATGCTTCTTCAAGCGTGTCAATTTCTTCTTCATCAAGTACTTTAATTTCGTGTTTTACAACTTTTACTTCTACTTTTCCCGCGTATACTCTTCCGTTAAATCCGTCTATTGTTACTTCCATTCCATCTTTTAGTATTTCAGTTGCTTTTCCTGTCCCTACAACGCAAGGTATTCCCAGTTCTCTTGATACTATTGCTGCGTGGCATGTGCTTCCCCCTTCGTTAGTAATTATTCCGCTTGCTTTTTTCATTACTGGCACCCATGATGGGGAAGTCATTTTTGTAACAAGTATATCTCCTTTAGTAACTTTTTCAATATCCTCAATTTCAGGTACTACTTTTACTATTCCGCTTATTATTCCAGGGGATGCTGGTAGTCCTTCAATGAGTGGTTTTTCTTCTACAACTAGTGCTTCTCCTTCAACTTTTTTGCCTAGCGTTGTGATGGGTCTTGCTTGTACAATGTAAAGTTTTCCTTCTTCAAGCGCCCATTCTATATCCATTGGCTTTTGGTAGTGTTCTTCTATTCTGTTTCCGATTTGTGCAAGTTCAAGTATTTTATCATCAGATAATTTTTGCATGCTTCCTTTGCTTTGGCCAAGATTTACTCGTATATTTTCCGCGCCGTCTTTAACTAGCATGTATTCTTGGTGATTCATTTTTTTGCTCAAGATTTTTAAGTTCTTTTTATCAACAATATAATTGTCTGGAGTAATGCTTCCTGATACTACTGTTTCTCCTAATCCAAGTCCTGCCTCAATTATTAGTCCTTCCATTCCGCCTGCTGGATTTGCTGTGAACATTATTCCGCTCACTTCGCTCTCAACCATTTTTTGTACTACTGCGCATAGGCCAACTTTTTCTGTTGAGAATCCTTGTTTTTTTCTGTAATATACTGCGCGTGCGGTGAATAAACTTGCCCAGCATTTTTGAATTGCGCTTGCAACTTCTTCTCCTCCGCAGATATTTAAGTATGTTTCTTGCTGACCTGCAAAAGATGCTTCAGGTAAGTCTTCTGCTGTCGCCGAGCTCCTTACTGCAACAAAAACTGGTTTGTCTTGACTAAGAATTGAATAGTTGCTTTTGATTTCTGCTTTTAGTTTTGGAAGCATTGTTGTTTTTTCAATTAGTTCTCGAACATTTTGGGATACTACTTCTAGTTGTGCTGTGTTTTCAACATCAATAGAATCAATCGCTTCAATTATTTGTTTTTGAATTCCAGAATCTTTCAAATAATTAAAATAAGCTTCGCTTGTTAAAACAAATCCAGTTGGGACAGGAAAACCGTTGTTCTCCATTTCGCCTAGTGATGCTCCTTTTCCGCCCACTGCGGCAACATCGCTCATGCCAATTTCTCTAAACCATAAAATGTTCTTCATGTGACAATAAAAGAGAATAGGAGTTAAAAAGGATTTGCTCTGCTTTTTTTCGCGAGAAAAATTTGATTCAGGTTAATTATTTTTATTAAAAAGCGAATTTGAAAAAACTTTTTTGAATAGTTAAATTCAAAAAAGTTAAAAAATTTAGTTTCCTTTCTTTCCAGGGTTTTTTCCTGGTGCTGCTTTTGCATCTGGTTTTGCGCTTGGTGCAGTTGTGCCGGTTTTTCCGCCGGCTGCTGCGCCTTTTGCGTCTGTTGTTGGCGCTCCAGTTTTGCCTGCTGTTGCGCCTTCTGCGCCTGGTACAACCGCACCTTCTGCGCCTGGTAAAACATCTGCTTTCTTAACTTCAACAACAAGTTCTTCAATAGCTTTGCTTGGCAATGTTCCTAAACTTTTAATGTTTTTGTGGAATTTTACGTGTACTGTTCCCGGGAATTTTGCTTTTGCTCTGTGTAGTGCTGTTTTAACAATTTCTTTTTGTGCGTCCATGCATAGTACACTAAAAATAACTTGCCCTGCGCGTACTCTTGCCGCTCTTCCGATTGGTATTCCAAATGCTAGGGTCATTCCTTGGGATACACGATCAGCTCCTGCTCCTTGTGCTTGTTTATTTTCTCTCATTAAGTGGCTTGGGTATACGCGCACTTTCATAAAATAAGAATCTTTTCCTAAGTCCTTTACTAATTTTCGGTTAACAGTTGATCTTACTGCTTCAATAGCATTATCTCGGATATCAATAGAATCATTAATTATTAAGTCGCAGACTGTGTCATATTTTAGAATTGGGTTTCCCATGTTGAATTGTCTTGTTTTTAATTGTGGTGCTGCTCCGATATAATTTCTATCGGGAACGTTGATTGCGATTCTTGTGTATGCTCTTTGTTGCTTTACTCTTCGCATGTGCCCGCTTGCGCCTTTTCTTAATCGTACGCCGTTTCGTGGACTTCTGTAACAATGTGCTGGTCTTATTCCCATTTTAAATCGCCAAATTATTTATTGTTTAAAGCTGTGTTATCTTAAATAACAGTCTTCTCACCAAGTCTTTCTTATTAAGTTGCCCACTGAAAGCTTTAAAAAGGTTAAGTGAGGGGTCTCGAAGTTTGTGGTAGTTGGGCATAAACAGGGTATTTTCGCTTGGTTACTGCCATTAGTCTTAGGAAAAATGGCGGGAATGGGGATACTGTTTGTAAGGATTCCGTGGTTTGGGGTATTTTTGAAGAATATTTTTGGATGATTTCCATTAATTCATTAAATGATTTTGGGCATTGTTTTTTAAACTTCCAAAAACTCATTTTTTTTAGTGTCATTGCTCTTTGCATTTCGGATGGATTATATTTTAGCACGCTGACTGCAATATTTGGCACGCGTTGTTTTATGTCTTCATGAAAATCAAATAAATCATCTGCTACTTGCATAGTCATTGAAATATTTGCAAAGGCCCCCTTCTACTTGTCTTCGTTCTTTTATTGGTGCGTGACCAGTAATATTTAGAAGTTTTATTATTGTTCTCCCCATTTCTCCGCTTGTAGCTTCTTTCATTTCCAGCACATCTCTTAGGGTTGGTTTTTTTTTCGAATAAAATTTTTTAAGTTCTAAAAATGACTGGCGTCTAAAATTTCCAAATGCTTTGAAAATTTATTTTTTTTCTAAAGTTGTTAGCTGCATTCTTTTTACGTGTCTCACAAATAGACTTACGTTTTCTCTTGCTTTTGGGTGTTGTTTGTATTCTCTTGTACTTTTTGTAATATTAGGGGAGTCAATTTTGTCAAGCAAATCATCAATTAAGCAAACATAATCGTTAAATGATTCTACTGCCAAAAACCCTTCTTTTTTCAGGTTGGATTTTGAAACAACCGCACTCCAAATTTCAGTGAATAAAGCATTTCTTGAAAAGAAAGGGGTTCTTTTTTTTCAGATATTGGTTTTTCTTTTCGAAGTCTTATTGTGGTTGCCACGGTTTTTAAAGGGATTTTAGCGAATCTAATTGCTAATTTTAATTTTTTTGGAAGCATAATATGTATTTGGATTTTGAATATAAAAAGTTTCTTTTGAGTGATAATTTATTATACGCTAAAATACATTATCTTCATATGAATACATTCTGGTTTCTTTTCGCTGCTTTTGGGGCTATGCTTAGTTGGGGTGTAGGCGATTTTTTAATTCAAAAGAGTGTTCGTAAAGTCGGGGATATTGAAGCTCTTGCATTTATTGGATTGATTGGTTTTATTGGTTTGACTCCTTTTGTAATAGGGGATTTAAATTTGTTGTTTGTTCCGCAAAATTTCGGAATTTTAATCGGGCTAGGTGTTCTTTCTTTTATCACTGCAATATTTACATTAGAAAGTTTTAAGCGTGGAAAACTTTCGGTTGTTGATGTTGTTTTAGAGTTTGAACTCCCGATAACAATTATAGTGTGTTTTTTTCTTTTTGGAGAATTTTTGCTTATTCATCAAATGATTTTAATTATTCCAATTTTTGTGGGGATTATATTAATCTCGCTTAAGAAGGGGGTTTCGATAAAAAAGTCTCACTTTTTCGAGAAAGGCGTTCTTTTTGCTTTGGCTGCTGCAATTGGTTTGGGGGTTGTAAATTCATTTACTGCTTTTGGTTCTAGGGAAATTTCGCCACTTTTAGTAATTTGGATTCCTTGGCTTGTGGTTTTTATTATTTCTTTTTTTGTAATTTTTTCAAGAAAAGATATTAAAACAACTTTTAAAAATGCCTTTAAATTTAAGTGGTTATTACTTGGGATGGGGATTATTGATACTCTTGCGTGGGTATTTTACGCTTACGCGATGCAGGATTTGAATGTTGGTATTGTTACCGCAATTACTGAAAGTTATCCTGTTATTGGGATAATATTTGGGGTGTTTCTAAATCGTGAAAAAATTGGTTGGCGTCAGGTGCTTGGGGCAATTTTGACTATTGGTGCAAGTATTGCTCTTGGCATAACTCTTCTTTGAAAACTATTTTTGTTTTTTTTTAGCAAAGTTATTCGCGGTTTTATTTTTTCTTTCTTTTAAGGAATCTTGAGATAAAGAATATTGCGGCTGCTGCGATGAATGTTACAAAGAATGCGACCCCAACTTCGTAAGTCCATGCGCCGCTTATTGGGATGAATGCTTTAATAGAATCGGTAATTGCGGTTTGCCAAAACAGTGCGGCAACAACACCAAATGCGGTTGTAATTAATGTTATTAGTCGATCAGTATGTGCTAACCAAAATTTTGCTGTTCTTGCGTATTTTGACAATTTGAAGCATT
>JBAXCL010000010.1:0-19591 GCA_037141515.1 archaeon | reverse complement strand
CATATAGAAATACTGTGCTTGACAAAAAAATCAGAAAAGAACGCACTAGGGCGGAAGGGAAATTGCTAAAAGCCGCTTCGTTAGTAGTAAATACTCCAAAAATAATTAAACTTGATGAAGATGCTTTTGAGATAGTAATGGAATTCATTAACGGGCCCCCGCTAAAAGAAATTATAGAAAAAGACTCCTCTTTGTGTTCTATCGCTGGAAAAGGTATTAGAAAAATTCATGATATTGGAATAATTCATGGTGATTTAACAACTTCAAATATAATTTATTTGAAAAATCCAAAAACTAAAGAACTCAAGGAAAGAGTTATTGGCAAAGGCCCTTTATTTTTTATTGATTTTGGACTAGGTTTTTTTTCAAAAAAGTTAGAAGATAAGGCTGCGGACCTTGTAGTATTTAAAAAAACTTTTAACGCTACTCACTCTGGACTCAAGAATGGTTGGGAATTAGTAATGAAAAGTTATGCCCCTGATGCAAAACTTATCGAAAGGATGGCAGCAATTGAGAAAAGAGCGCGTTACCACTAATCATTTTAAAAATATCCAAAAATCATCAATTTTTTAGTAAAAACAAATTAATCTGCCTTAAATATCAGGAACGTTTAAATTGCCTTAATTCCTTATTTTTTAATGAACTTTAAAGCACAGGGGACAATTGAGTACTTAATTATTCTTGCAGCAGTTATTGTTCTCACATTGTTTGTTATCACAACAGCAATGGATGTTCTTCCAAGCATTGGTGTTGCCCCAAGTTCATCCTCAAAATCCGAATGGAGCAAAGGGACGCCTATTGCGTTAGTTGATTGGACTATTTCGCAAAATGGCCAAATGTTGATTGTTATAAAAAATAATTCTTATGGAAAAATTGGTTTAAAGGGTTTTTATCTTTCAGAAAATGATAGTAATACTGACATAGTGCCAATCATTGAACCGGGTGCACAATACACCATAACCATCGCACCAAGTAGATATTTGGGCGGTTGTACTATTGGAACAAATTATGCTTTTAATAAATTAAATATTAGAATTGATTACAACACTTCTTTTTCTCAAGAATTGACACAGAACGCCCCCACTGACATTACTGGCTCTTGCTAATCAAAAAATGCCCTTAAACGCAGTCAAAAAAATTTTAATGAACCGCCCCTCATTTTTGGTACTGTGTTGCACTATTATGCTTCTTATACTTTTTAGTATTGCCAACCAAAAAAATTCAAACTCCTGCAATTTCTTCTCAAACTCGCCAATACTCAAACATTTGAACATCGAACCAAAAAAAGTAATTATGCAACACAGTAAATTTTTAGGGTTTAGAGGCTTTGTAGATTAATGGCATCTAAAATGCTCTGATTTTTGTTTTTTGTATTTCTGTAGAATAATAGGTTTCAATAATATGCTTCCTTTCCATAGTGCGCCCACAATTCTTTGCTTCCCCAAGGGGTTACTTTTTCTTTTTTAATCCCCAACTTTTCTATCCACTCGGCTACGAGCTTTTTTGTCGGAGCTTCTATTTCCATATAACATGGAATGACTTCATATTCATCTATGTCAAATGAAACACTTCTAATTTTGTATTCCGTTCTTTTACCTTTAACAAAATCAACCTGTTTTAACCCAAAAGCAGAAAATATTTTTTTCATCGCATCTAAGTCGGAGATGAATACTTCTGTTTCTTCCTCCTCTTTTACACTTTTATTAGAAACGAGTTTTTTTAGCGTAATAAATTTTTTTCCTTTAAACTCTCTCAGCCTAACAGATTCTTTGCTATTTCTTATCCGCCCGTCAGGGAAATCGAAAAACCAAGAAGTTTGCTCACCTTCTGCAACTTTTTTAGCTCCAAAGGATTCGATCTTTCTTATTATCTCTTCTTTATTGATTTCAATGATTTTTACTTCTATTTCATTCATCAGATCGCCCCCATAGGCTATGCTGTGTAACAAATGTCTAAAAATATGCGCTTTGAGAAACCATTAAGCTCTGATTTGGTGCTATCCAAGCACCTAAGCAAAACTATATTAATCTACACAAATACTTTTTATTTTCCCCTTTTTTATTAATCTACAAAACCGGGTTTAGACGAACCTTTATAAATATTCTTTTTTGTATGTTAGATATAATACAAACCACAGGTTTGTAGTGAACGCAATTGATTTGCATTAAGAATTAATTTTGTTGTTCTTTCTCAATCCAGTTTAGTGAGTTTGGTTGGGAAGGTTAAATTTATTTAGGATTTAAATTTTATGCCTCTAGAAATTTCGGCAAAAGTTTAAGGTAAATAAGAATAGTGATTTTTATGACAGGTAAGAAAAAAGTTAAAGCTGTAGAAGTTACTAATCACGACAATGCTGCTCTTGAGGAACAAATTGTTTCTTTAGCAAATGCGGGTCATTCCCCAAGTAAAATTGGACTTATTTTAAGAGATGAACATGGTGTAAAAAATTTTGTTGATGTTACTGGCAAGAGCATTCAGCAGGTTTTGGGCGAAAATAAGCTTCTTGGCGAAATGCCAGAGGATTTACTTAACCTTATTCGAAGAAGTGTTGTTTTGTTTAATCACATGAAAAAGAATAAAAAGGATTATTCTGCCAAGCATGGTTATGAACTTACAGTTTCAAAAATTAGGAGACTTACAAAATATTATTCAAAGAAGAAAAAAATTCCTGCTGGTTGGGCATATTCTCCTGAACAGGCAGCACTCTTAGTAAAGTAAAGTTATTGGTGGTGTTTTGAAGGTTAAAGTCAAGCTCGAAAAAGACAAGAAAGTTATTTTCGAGGGCACTGGATTAGAAAGTTTAAGTAAGATTGATGAATTATTAAGTAAGTGAATTAATTAAATGATTTTTTATGGCACTGAGAATTTCAAGAGAAATTCGAGGCAAATAAAAATGGTGATTTTTATGGCTGAAAACACAAAAGCACAAAAGGCAAGCGCTGCAAGAAAGACTGTGGATAAATGGAAAAAGAAAAAATGGTTCACAATTAATTCTTCAAAGATTTTTGATAAGCGCGCTCTTGGGGAAACTCCTGCTGAAAAACCAAAGAATTTAATGGGGCGAATAATGAAAGTTACTCTTGATACAGTTACTGGCCAGAGAGGAAAGAGAGATTATAGTGTTTCTTTTAAAGTTAATGATATTCAGGGGCAAACTGCTTCGACAGTTGTTTCAAAGTTCGAAGTAAATAAAGGAACTCTTGGAAGAACTATTAGAAGGCGAAATAGCAAAGTTGCATTAGTTGAAAGAATTCCTGTTGTTGGCGGTGACGCAATGACTACTATTGTTGTTGTTACTGAAAGAAAAGCTACTAACGCTCAGCAGACTGAGATTAGAAAAATAATAAAAGAATCAATTGTTTCACTTAACGGCAAGGATTTTGAACTTTTAGTTCAGGAGCTTTTGCTTGGAAATTATTCAAATGAACTTTTTAAGAAAGCATCAAAGCTTTGCCCAATAAAGAAAGTCATTGTTTCTAAGTCAACTTTCATCGGGGCAAAGTAACATATATTGCTTTGGACTGAAATAGAATATGGCTCTTAATGATCCTATTGAACTAGCATTAATTCTGGTTTTCTTGGCTGTTTTTTCTATTCTTTCTTACAAAAAAAAGCTTCTTGATTTTGAGGGTATTTTTATCGGTAATGCCGTTGGCCTTGCCGCAATAACTTATGGACCTAACCCAATGGTAGATTTTTTTGCGGTTGTTATTTTTTTTGTTATTGGGGAAATCGCGAGCAATTACCCTAAAAAAAAGCATGAGCAAAGAACTATTTGGAATGTTATTGGGAACTCGCTTCCTGCGCTTGCGATGCTCATACTAATTATTGCTTTCCCGCAGAATTCTTTTCTTCTTGAACTTGCTTTTTTTGGTGCAATTAGCGCTGCTTTAGCCGATACACTTTCTTCAGAAATTGGGTATTATTCAAAAAAGCACCCGATTATGATTACTACTTTCAAGAAAGTTCCAAAGGGAACTGATGGGGGGGTTACAAGAAGAGGAGAGTTTGCGGCTTTGTTTGGCGGGCTCGTTATTGGGATAATTTATTTCTTCGCACTTCTTACTGGGGCCGCAATCCCATTTTACAAAATTATTCTTTACTCACTAGCAGTAGTCCTTTCAGGCCTTGTCGGTTCTAATATAGATTCAGTTTTTGGGGCGGTTTTTGAGACAAGAAAAATGCTTGATAAGACGCAGGTTAATTTAATCGGGTCTACTGCTGGCGCAATATTTTGCATTATTATGGGCTTATTAATTTGAGTGATTAACTATTTTGTGTGATAATATGATTCTTGACTTTCTCATCATGATTTTAATGTATGTTGTCCCGCTTTACATTGCAAATTCAATTCCTGTAGTAGTTCATGGAAGAACCCCTATTGATTTGAACCGAAAACTCTTTAGAAAACCTATTTTTGGCAAAGGAAAAACTATGATTGGTGCGCTTGCAGGAGTTACTACTGGAACACTTATTGGCGCAATTGGAGTATTAGTATTTCCTTATTCTTTGACACTTATTCCAAATTATATTGAACTAGCTTTCTATCTTTCTCTTGGCGCAATAGTTGGAGACTTGTTTAAAAGTTTTATTAAGCGCAGATTCGGGATTGAGAGGGGCGAGAAGTGGGTTATTTGGGATCAATTGGATTTTATTATCGGGGGTTTGATTTTCAGTTTTATTGTAAGATTTCCTGAGCCGTGGATTGCGCTTACTCTTTTTGTTGCAACTTTCTTTATTCATTCTGGAACAAATTATTTAGCTTTCAAATTTGGTTTGAAAAAGGTCCCTTGGTGAAATTATGAATAAATCTCATAAAAGAAAAGTTAAAACTGCTCTCTTAAAAGAAACTAATTCTAAATTATTACACTTATCACCTCACACCAAAAAAATAACTATTTTTTTAATAAAATTCTTTTTAATTTTTGGGGTAGCAAGCATATTAATTGAATTAATAAATCTAATTCCTCTAACAAATCTAATTACTAATTTAGCTGCCGGATTTCTAAACTTGCCATTTAGCGCAAGCACTATTTTTACTGGCACGCAAGCATTTATGATAACTAATTCTTGCACTGGGCTTGTTAGCGCAAGTATTTTGGGAGCAATAATATTCGCATTAAGAAAGCCAGCATTTCAAATCAAGCTTACTCTTTTCATTTGGGGCTCAATAGCCTTGTTATTATTCAACATTCCAAGAATTATGCTTGTTCTTATTGCCGCAGAGAGTGGTTTTGATGCGGAGCTTGTTCATGAAGCGACTTGGTTTGTTATGAGTGCAATAGTACTTGGTATTTGGTACTTTGGAACAAAAAGAATTACTAATGTAAATGATTTTAGCGAACTTGTTTAGTAATTCGCTATTCTTTAGCGTGTTCGTGCATTTCTTTTCTATTCACTATCATTTGCACTATTTTGTTGAACGCTGGTCGTGTTATTAGTATTCCTATTAGTGTTCCAACTATTGCTACTACTGCAAAGCCGTAGAGTTTTTCAAGTCCAGGTAGTGATGGAGCAAATAGTAGTATTGGCCCCATTACGGCAATCATTGTAAATGCAGCAGTCATTATGATAAATAATGCTGTTTTTGAGCGAGTAGTTAGAGATTCGTGTGCGTGTGCTGCTTTGCCAAGCACTTCATCAGTTATTACGATTTCTGAATCAATTCCTGTTCCTATTGCGGCGATTAGTCCTGCGAATGCTGCCAAGTCGATTGGGCGTTGGGTTATTGCTAAGAATCCAAGCATTATTACTATTTCGCTCATTCCAGTAAGAACTATTGGTATTACCAGTATCGGGTTTTTGTATCTTACTACTATTACCAGTGCCACAGTTATTGCGGCAAGTATTACCATTAAGTAAATGTTTGCTAAGAATGATTCTCCAAGTGTTGGCGAAATTGTTTCTTTTGAAATTGTTTTTACTGGGGTTGGAAGCGACCCGCTTTCAAGTAGTATTGCAAGGTCTTCAAGGTCAGCTCTTGCTTCAGTTAAAGCTGCTCGTTGTCCCGTTATGCGTAGTGTTGAAAATTGTTTTGCCTGTGCGATATCCACAACGTTTTCATTTGTTATTCCAGAGGTTAGACTTATTACTTGTTTTGCGCCAAGTGCTGTCCAAATCCAAGGGACGTCAATTTTCTTTTCTAGTTTTGTTACACTAAATCCTGCTGCATTTAAATCATTAATAATATTTAGTGGAACGTCTGGCGATACAATAGCGTTTTTTGTTTTTAGGAGTGCTGTTCTAATTGTATTATTGTCAAGTGGCATATTTACATCAATTGGAAGTACTGTTAGTCCTGAATCAAGAATCAAATCATCAACGCTTGTATCTTGAGGAATGTTTTCAAATCTGTTTCCAATTGTTAGTAGTTCTATATCTGATTGGTATTGTTCTTCTGAAGTAACTATTAGTGCATTAGGTTTATCCAAAAAGAAGATTGTTTTGTCACATTCGTAATTTGGTGAGCCATTTGTTGCTACTCCGATAGCATTGCATTTGTGGAAAGTCATTTCTGTGAATCTTTTTGTTGCTGTTTCGTTTAGAATAAATGGAAGACTCCATTCGTATGAAGTTGTACTAATTCTTGATACTCCGTAAGAGTTATCTCCGCGCAGAACTTTTTGTATTTCATCTCCGGTGAAAACTATTTCGCCGTTTAGCGTTGCTTCAAATTTGCCTTGTTGCCTTATTCTTGCTTCTACTTGTGAGAGTGCTACTGGATTTGTTTCGGAAAGCTGAATTTCAATAAATTGCCCTCCAACTGGGTGAACTGTTGCGTCTTTGTAAAGCCCGATTCTCGTGTTAATTATATTTGCTATTCTATTGATTTCTTCTGTGGAAACTTTGTTCTGAAGTTCTATCTGGTACAAAGTCCCCCCCTTAAAATCCATTCCAAGTTTTATTCCGGGAGTAATAAGCATGACTAATGCCAGCACTATGAATACTACAAGCAAAGTAATCTGCCAGTATTTTATCAAAACGTGTGCCATCTCATTTCACCTAAAAATGTTTTTTTGCCTCTTGTTTATCAAGGAACCATAATAGTACTGGCGCATTTAGTAACCAAGTTGCTATCATATCCCCAATTAGTCCGAAGAATAGTATTGCTGAAATCTGGTATATTACTTCTATTTGATAGAAGTATGAAATTATTATCATGACCATTAACGCCACCATAGTAGTGCTTGTCATAGTTATTCCTGTTTTTAGCGCTTCTGTTGCACGTTCGCCAGTTGTGCCTTCTTTTCCTTTTAGCATTCTTGATGTTAGCATAATGTCTGTGTCGATTGAGTAACCTATCAGCAATAGTAATGCAGGCAAAGTTGTCAATGAGAATGGTATGTGAAGTATTGCCATTCCAACTGCCCCAGCAAGTATATCAAAAAGCATTGCTTGGATTATTGCTCCCGATGGAACGAATTGACGAAATGCTATGAATACAACAACAGTTATTAGTATTATTCCAAGTATTGCAACAAATATTGAGGATTGAAATGCAGCTGCTCCAAGTGTTGGAGATATTTCAGTCGCTGAGAATTCAGCGTTTTCTCCAAGGCCCAATTTTTGTACGATTGTGTCTTCAAGTTTTTTTGAGAATGCGTTATTTTTTGTAGCAAGTGCGTTTTGTGCTGCTGCGAGTGCGAGTTTTGAATTCGCAAATTGTTGTGGTTGTTCTCCAAGTAATTTTAGTGCTTCATTAGAATATGCAATTGCCGCGTTTTCATCAGCCGGAGTTGAATTTGAATCAGCTATTCTTTCAGCAGCATTTGAGATTGCGGCTTCAGCATTTGCAATGACTGGATCTTTTGAGTATTCTACTCTTGCCCCAAATCCAGTGGGTGATGAAATTGTAAATACTTTCAAATCAGAGAGGTTAAAGTTTTCTTTTAGAACTGTTGTGAGTTGAGTTTCTGTAATATTTTTACTTGACTGTAACATTAATACATTTCCACCAGTTAAGTCAACTCCTGGCGCAATTCCAGGGTAAATAAAAACAAAAAATAGCATTGGTATTGCAAGCACTAATGGAATCAACATCATTTTTTTGTATCGGTGCTTGTAAAAGTCTTGCATTTAAAACGCCTGCATATAATTCAACAAACCAAGGTGGTTTGCATTCATAAATCACATAACTCGCTTAATTGTTTTGTGTGATTTAATATAAACTAAATTCAAAACGCTTTTAAATACTCACAATTGCCCCGTATTTTACTAACCCTATTTTTTCCCATGCGCACTGTTATAAACCCGATTTTTCATTAAATAAATAGCAATATAAAACAGTGAATTTTATGTTAGACGTTCCTTTCATGGAGAAGCCAAGTGTGCTTCTTGATGCTGCGCTTAGTCGTGCTAGAAAGCAGGCGAGTGCTTACCCAAAGCAAAAAACTGACTTTTATACTATTAAGGGTAAAGAAATTGTAAAAATTGAAGTTAGTGCAGGGTACCTTGAAGAGGCTCTTTTTAGGGGAACTCAAAAAATGCCTAGTTTTGAAACTCTTGAACCGTTTTACAGAGACTTATATGAGTGCATTATTGATACTAACGAACTTAGAAAAAATATTTCAAGTATTTCTAGTGTTGCGCGTCTTGTTGTGAAACTTAGAAGAGAGGCTATTGTAAAATTAAAAGAACTTAGATACATTCACGGCTCGGAAAGTAAGGCGATTATAATAACAAAGTCTTACGTTGGTAGAGTTGCTTCGTTAATTAATTCTCTTGGAAAAAAAATTGAGTATTACAACGAGTCGGCTAGAAGATTAAGAGAACTTCCTGCAATTAGAACTAATGAAGAGTGTATTATTTTAGCTGGTTTCCCAAATGTTGGGAAAAGTACTTTGCTTGGCAAAATTACCGAATCAAAACCGCAAATCGCTTCGTATCCTTTCACTACGACTGGATTGAATGTTGGTGTTTTCAAAAAGAAATATATCCCAATTCAGATTATTGATACTCCTGGGCTCTTAGACAGACCGCTAAAGGAAAGAAACGCTATTGAACTTAAAGCGATTGCTGCTCTTCAGCACTTAAAGGGAGTTCTTGCTTTTGTTGTTGATCCGACTGAGGAACTTGAAAAGCAGAAGAATCTTTTTATTGAAGTAAAAAAACTTTTCACGCATCACAAATTTTTAATCGTTTCAACTAAAGCAGATATTGCAACTCCTGCGCAGATTGAGGAAGCAAAGAAAGTTTTTGCTGGACCGCAATTTATTGTTGAAGGAAATAATCTTTCAGCTTTAAAAGATTTAATTTTGGATAAAGAATTCAAACTTATTTGAAACTAAATTCGTTTTCAAAATTAAATTTTCACTTCTTGATTTATTCGCTCAACTCGCTTTAAAAAGCTTTATTTGCCTATTTTTTCTATTGGTTATGCGAATCTTAATTGATTTGTTCGCGACAGAATAGTTTTGGTGGTTTGATGAACGAAGAAATTTTAGCGATAATGCAGGATATTATTGCGGATCGGGCCGTTCCAAGAAACATCAGGGCTAAGTTAGAGGAAGCTATTTCTAAGGTTAAGCAGGCAAATGTTACTACAATGAGCGAGGCGGTTTATCTCCTTGATGATATTAGTAATGATGTTAATATGCCTGATCACACAAGGACAGATATCTGGCGCCTCATTTCCCTAATTGAAGGGGAAAAAGAAAAGATGAAGTAGCAAGCGTCAAATTAATTTGTGATTTTGCCATAACCATTTTTTAGGTTTTGGGAATCATGGATAATATTAGTGATAATGAAATTCTTTCTTTTGCTGAAAATAGCGGGCTTATTCTTTCAAAGGAATCCGTTCCGCTTCTTGCGCAGAACGAGGATTGGAAAAAAATTCTTACAGAACTTACTCAGGAAGGCTCTTTTTTTATTGATCCTGTCATATTAGAAAAAAAACTTTCAAGAACAAAATTTTCCCAGCTCGCGCCAGAGGTTGAAATTCGACGTGCTTCTTTTACTGCGCAGGCAAAGGACCGCGCGGCTGATTTTCGGGTAATGAAAGAGTATGATGTTACTGGCCAGTCATGTTCTGAAGGAAAGATTGATGATTTTTTGCGATTGTTTAGAAGTAAGTTTGAGTTACTTTCAAACATGCTTAAAATGCGTCATAATCTTTCGCCAATTACAATCAAAACTCTTTCAAGTCTTGAGGATAAGCGTCAGGTGGATGTTATTGGAATTGTAAATAAAAAGTGGATTACAAAAAAGGGGCACACAGCTTTTGAAATTGAGGATATGGAAGCTAAGTGCATTGCACTTGTAATGGAAAAAGAAAAAGCAATTGTGGAAAAGGCTGAAAGAATCTTAGAAGATAATGTTGTTGGGATTAAGGGCACTAAGTGGGGAAAAGATTTTATTATTATTAAAGAAGTTTATTGGCCCGACTTGCCGATTCGCGCGCCAAAAACAATTAATGAGGATGTTCTCATTGGATCAATTACTGATATGCATGTTGGAAGTAAATTATTTTACGAAGAACAATTTGGAAGACTACTTGATTATTTAAACGGCAAGGGGTTGTCGCCAAAGCAGCAGGAGCGCGTTGGAAAAATTCAGTACATTATGTGCACTGGGGATAATGTTGCAGGGGTTGGAGTTTATCCTGGGCAGTTTGATGATCTTGCAATTAAAGATGTTTATGAGCAGTACAAAAAGTTTGAGGATTTAATGCTTCAGATTCCAGAGTACATTCATGTTTTTGTTTGCCCTGGTCAGCATGATGCTGTGCGTCGTGCAGAACCTCAACCGGCGATTGATAAGGAATTTGTTCCAAGACTTGCAGCAATGCGTAACTTTCATTTTATTTCTTCTCCTTCTTGGGTTGAGACTGAAGGAATAAAGAATATGATTTATCACGGCCCGAGTGTTCACGATCTTATTAGCAGCGTTAGTTTTCTTGATTATTCGCGTCCGCACGAAGCAATGGTTGAGTTATTAAAAAAAAGGGACTTGATGCCAAAGTATGGTGGAAAAAATCCTTACGTTCCTGAGAAAAAAGATTTTATGGTTATCAAAGAAGAGCCTGATATTGTTTGGGTCGGGGATATGCACCACAAGGGTTACGCAAATTACCGAGGAACTACTGTAATTAATGGAAGTACTTGGGAAGGGTTAACAGAATTTGAAAAAAAGATTGGCCACGTTCCAACGCCTTGTATTTTCCCGACTATTAATCTAAAGAATCGCGAAATATTCGAAACACACTTTTCAAAGGAAACTGTTGAGCGCAGTGTTGAGGATAACCAAATAGGAAAGGAGAAATAAATATGGAGGATAAGAAATTCAAAACGCCTTTTACAGCAAACGAAGAACAAAAGCAGGCGCTTGTAAAAAAACTTACGCCTACTGAAATGATTTCGCAGGAGATTCCTTTCAAAGCAGAGCCGCACATTCAAAAATATTTCAAGTTGATTCAGGATAAGTCGCTAAAAGGTTTTATTGCTGCGCAGAATGCAAAAAACACTGGAAAAGATTTAACTGATTTTGTTGAAGTTACTCCGGCGGTTGACTTGGCAGATCGTGCTGAAACAATTATTGGCTTGCCTGGACTAGCGAAAAGATTTAGAGAACTTTTTGAAGAAGCAAAGGATAGAAGAAAAGCTTACTTTATTTTGTTCAAAGAAATTCTTGACCAGAAATGGTGGAAAATTCCAGTTGATCAGGAGCGAGTCGAAATTGGAATCAAAACTTGTTTGTTAATTGAAACGGAGGGGGTTGTTGTTGCTCCGCTTGATGGTGTACCAAAGGTTGAAATTAATGCTAACCCTGATGGTTCAAAATATATTGATATTTATTATGCGGGCCCGATTCGTGCTGCGGGGGGCTCATCAACTGTAATTCCATTAATTCTTGGTGATTATGCAAGGACTTACTTAAAACTTGATTCTTACAAACCTACTGAGGATGAGATTGAGCGTTACGTTGAAGAGATTGGGATTTACCAAACTGAAGTTGTAAGCCGCCAGTACACAATGAGTGATGATGAAATCAGAATTATTATTCGCGGTTGTCCTGTTTGTATTAATGGAGTTCCTACTGAAGAGGTTGAAGTTTCTGCGCATCGTGATTTGTCAAGAATCCCGACTAATAGAATTCGCGGCGGAATGGGTCTTGTTGTTACGGAAGGTCTTGCGCTAAAAGCACTTTGGGTTATGAAGACTGCTAAGGAACTTGGGCTTGGAACTAATTGGGATTTTTTAGAAAAAATTGTTAAGGTTGAAAAAACTCAGACTAAAATAGAAGTTAAACCAAATAAAGCTTTTCTTGATAGGCTTGCAGCAGGCCGACCAATTCTTGCTTATCCAAGTACTTGGGGCGGTTTTCGTTTACGTTACGGGAGGGGGAGAAATACAGGAATTATGGCTAAAGCAATTAGCCCCGCAAGCATGATAGTTTTTGATGAATTTATTGCGGTTGGAACACACGGAAGAATTGAGCGCCCAGGTAAAGCTACACAGTTTTTTCCATGTTCAACAATTGAGGGCCCAATTGTTTTACTAAAAGATGGTTCGGTTGTTCGTTTGTGCACTGCACAGGAAGCGCAGGATGTTCGTGCAAATATTGAAAAAATAATTTACATTGGAGATTTGCTTGCAACGTTTGGTGATTTTAAGAAGAGTGCGCACCCGCTTGTTCCTGTTGGTTATTGCGAAGAGTGGTGGGTGCTTGAAGTAAAGAAAGCTGTACAGGATCCGCTAAAACTTGAAAAATTAAAATCACTTGGGCAGGAACCTCTTCTTAAAGCAAAAATTTCAACTCTTAGGGCGATTACAGAAAGTACTGCTCTTTTACTTTCAAAAGAACTTGGTGTTCCTCTTCACCCGAACTTTTTGCATTTTTACAAAGCAGTAAATAAAAAAGAAATTGTTATGCTAAGAGAATATCTAAACACTGGCGTGCTTTCAGAAAGTAATGGAGTTAAAGTTTTAACAATTGAAAATAAATCTGAAGAAAAAAAGCTTCTTGAAAAAATTGGTTTACCTCACAAAGTAAAAGATAATTTTGTTGTTATTAACGAGCATGTTGAAAGTTTACTAAAAACATTTGCGTGGGGTACTGCGGCTGTTTCAGAAAAAGATGCGGTCATTGAGTATCTTTCTGAAATTTCAGGGCTTGTGATTCGTGATAAAGCTGGTTCTTTTATTGGAGGAAGAATGGGCAGACCCGAACAGGCAAAACCGCGTGAGATGAAAGGAAATCCGCATGTTTTGTTTCCAATTGGACTTAAAGGAGGAAGTACTAAATCCATCAACAAAGCAATTGATCAAAATTATAACGAATCTGGCTGTGCCAATGTTGATATTGCAGAATATTTTTGCCCGCAGTGTAAAAAAATTTCTCAGAACCACAATTGCGAGGCTTGCAAAATTCGCGGAGTGCGGCTTAATTATTGCAAGCATTGTCAAAAATCTGTTACTGGCGATAAGTGCGGAATTTGCGGTAACAATACAGTTTCTGCGGGCGAGCACGAAGTTAATATTGCGCTTCTTGTAGAAAAAGCAAAACACAATATTGGGGAAAATATTATGCCTGACACGGTTAAGGGTGTTAAGGGAATGATTGCCGAAGTAAAAGAAGTTGAGCCAATTGAGAAAGGGATTTTGCGTGCAAAGCACGGAGTACATATTTTCAGGGATGGGACATCTAGGTTTGAATTATTAAACGCCGCAATTACTCACTTCAAACCCGCTGAATTAAATTTGAGTATTGATAAAATAAAAGAACTTGGCTACATTAGCGATATTGATGGAAAGGAAATTAATGATCCTTCTCAAACAATTGAAATTTATCCGCAGGATATTATTGTGCATGAGTCTTGCGGAGAGTGGCTTGTTAAGGTTTCAAAGTTTGTTGATGATGAACTTGAAAAGTTTTACAAAATGCCAAGATTTTATAATGTAAAAACTAAAGAGGATTTAATTGGCGAACTTGTTTTAGGTTTAGCTCCGCACACTTCTGCAGCAGTGAATGGAAGAATTCTTGGTTATTCAAAAGCACGCCTTGGTTTTGGGCACCCGTATTTTGTTTGTGGTAAGAGAAGAAATGTTGATGGGGATCAGGATTCTGTAATGCTTCTAATGGATGCGCTTTTGAATTTCTCACAAAAGTATCTTTCTCGTAAGAGTGGCGGCCGAATGGATGCTCCGCTTGTTTTTACAATTATTCTCAACCCTAACGAGGTTGATGATGAGGTTCACAAAATGGAGACTTGTTGGGAGTTCCCGCTTGAGTTGTACGAAAAATCTCTTGCAGTGTGTGAACCAAATATGCCTATTGAAACTGTAAAGGATCGCCTTGGAAAACCTTCGCAGTATTCTGGACTTGGATTTACCCACGAAACAAATATATTCGATGAGGGGCCAAAAACTTCAAGGTATATTCAGTTGAAATCGATGGATGAAAAAATTCAGCGCCAAAATGTACTTCAAAAGAAAATAATGGCTGTTAATGCTAAAGATGCTCTTGAGAGGGTGATGGGTTCTCACTTTTTGCCGGACATTGTTGGTAATGCGCGTGCGTTCTCTAGGCAGACTTTTAGATGCACTTCTTGTAATGAAAAGTACCGCAGAATTCCGCTTAGCGGCAAGTGTTACAAGTGCGGTAAATCCGCAATTATTCTTACAATCCACGAGGGGTCAGTTAGAAAGTATTTAAAAATCGCCCAGAACATGGCAAAGCAAGAGAACCTCTCAGCTTACCTAATCCAGCGTTTGAACATGATTGAAAAAGAAATTAATTCAGTATTCAAAAGCGATACTGTGCAACAAAAAAGCTTGTTTGAGTTTACTTAGAAAAACCCCAAATAAAACTATTATATACTTCCAAATACTAATTTTTCAAGTGACTTATTTGAACACAAAAAAAGAAATCGAATCAATCAAACAGCGTAATGTACGCGTTGAATCTGATAAGGCTTGGGAAGTTAGTAAGTCACGAAAGATAATCATCGCGATTCTTACATACATTGTTATTGTTCTTTTCTTTTTGGCTGCAAATCTTTCAAATCCATTTGTTAATGCATTAGTTCCAACTGCGGGTTTTGTACTTTCTACGCTTTCGCTTTCTTATTTTAAGAAGATTTGGTTAAAAAAATTTTACAAGAACTAGTTGAATCTCAAAAAGCGACGTTGTATTTTTTCTAGTCGCAAATTTATTAATTTTTAGCTCATCGCTTTAAACAATTCTTTTTCGAGTGCTGTTTTGATTTTTTGTGCGTCAAACCCGAGTTTGACGAGTCTTGTTTGTCCTTTGATTCCTTTTCCGCTTGTGGTTACTAGTATTAGTCCGTACATTTCTAATTCGTTAATGTATTGTCGGTACCATCGGCTTGTGATTGTTCTTTCTTCGAATTTTTTTGCCATATCTAAGTAAGTTTCGAATATTTCGCCAGAGTATAGTACACCTTCTTCTACCTCGCCGGTTACTTTTCTTATTCCTCTTTTTTGTGTGGTTAGTTGAGCGATTGAGTAGAGTACTAGTTGTTGTTGTTGGGGTAGTGTTGAAATCATCGATAAAATAATTTCTTCTTCTACGCTTGCTTTTGCTTTTTCAACATAAATATCAGTTACGCTTATTGCTTGTTCGTTGTCTGCAATTTCTCCTGCTCGTTGCATTAGCATTACTGCGGTTCTTGCATCTCCGCTTTCTTGTGCAGCTATCGCGCTTGCTAGTAGTATTGCGGGTTCTGTTACTGCGTTTGGTTTGAATGCAACACTGCATCTTTCGCCAAGTATTTCGCGTAGTTCGTTTGCATTGTATGGGTTAAATACTAGTTCGCGTTCGCAAAGAGACGACTTTGTTCTTGGGTCAAGCTTTTCTTTAAACATTAAATTGTTTGATATCCCTATCATTGTTAGCGAACCACTTTCCATTTCGTCGTTTCCTCTAGAGAGCGAGTAAACTAAGTCATCAATATCTTTTACTTTATCAATTTCGTCAAGTACTAGAATCAAATGTGCTTTTTTTGTATTTGCAAACTCTAGCAGTTTTTCATAAACGAATGATGCGGAGTATCCAAGAAAGTCTTTTTCTGGATAGAAACTTCGCAGAGCTTTTAGGAGTACTTTGTATTTTGACGGGTGGCTTCTGCAGTTGATGTAGCAGGAGAATGCATTCATTTCTTTTTTTTTCGCAAATTCATCTAGTTGTTCAAGAACATGTTTTACTGTGCTTGTTTTTCCAGACCCTGTTTTTCCGTAAACGAATAGATTATTTGGTTTGGAATTGTTTATTACTGCTCCAAGTCCTTGTGTTATTTCATCTATTTGTTTTTCCCTAAATGGAAGTTTTTTTGGTATGTGGTGTGAGGAGATAATATCCTTGTTGATAAACACAGTATTCTTTGCCATTTGTTTTTCAAAAACATTTTCCATTTGCCCTTCACCCCAATACTCAAATAATTTCTTAAAAATAATTTTATTTCATTTTTAAGGAATTTATTTTTTTATTTATACTATCTCTATTATTTGCTTTTTTTGATTAATTTTGTTTTTAATCTTCTTAATTTATTATTAATTTTAAATTACTTTTTTTTAAAATCCAAATTATTTTCCTTTCTATACAAAATAACCAATACAGGAAAAGAATAAAAATACTGGCACCCTGCCTTCCGATTAAATTCTTCCACTAATGGAGTGCTTTGTTTAATTAATCCTTTGGGTGTTTGGAAAGCAAACATCACAAGAATTAGTCATTTTTCTCAAAAAAAATATTTTTTTGTTATGAATAAGTATTTGTTAAACTCGAAGGGCCTCACCACACCCCTTTTAAATGTTTTATTTAAGAAAAACTAATATACGCGCTTTTTACGCGGGGTGATTAATTTGGGTTTTTTTAACAAAGTAATGACAAAAACCGATTCAGTTGACTTAGAAGATTTTTTAAACAACTTGGATCAGGTTCAGGAAGAGAATTATGAAAGCGCAGATGCTTTAGTTAAGCCGATGGATTTGAACACTGATGTTGACGCAGACGTTATCATTAGAGAAGTAAAAACAGGCAACTTGGCGCTCGTTAACATAGCTGATCTTAACAAAAGAAACAAAGGAAAACTAAAAGAACTTTTGAGCAAAATAAAATCAGAAGTTAGAGCAATTGACGGTGACATGGCAGGCATATCAGCGGATAGAGTGCTAATAACCCCGTCCAAGGTTAAAATCATAAAGAAAAAAGGACCGTGATTAAGTGTACTTGGGCAATCCATTATTGCCTATTAACCTTACTGTCGCTAGCGCGATAGATTCTGTTAAGAAGGAACTGTCAAAACGATTTTGGCACGAGCATGAGCTTAAACCTTTAAAGCTCAATCTCGTACCATATTTTTTATTCAACTATCATTACTACTTTGAACAAGACGATAGTGCGAAAAAAACTATAAAAAAATCCACTCACGGAATTCTTGCTGTTGATGGCCATGATGTTTCAATTAGGGAAGATCAGGTCGAACTAATTAAGCATAACTGGAAAAAGGGTTCGAACATTATTCCAAAAGGTGCATTTGAGGAAAAGTGGAACAATATTGAGAAGCGTGAACAGGATGCGGTACTAACCTTGAAAACCGCCGAGCAGTTTAATGTTTCAAAAGATAATGTAGTAATTTCATCAGCAAGAAAAGTATTTATCCCGTTTTACAAGACTAGCGTAATCGCTGGCGGAAAAGAATATCCTTTAATAATTAATGCAGTTGATGGGACTATTGAGGGAATTAAAAAAATACCTCACAGAGAAAAAGGGCGCAGGGAAATCGCAAAAGAAACTATTAACGAACTTAAAGACCCAAAGAATTGGATTAAGTACTCAAAAGACGCCATCCTTGAATCTACTACTCTTGCAGCTTCAAGCGCAAAGGACATTAAAATTCCTTCATTAAAAGAAAAAAAGAACAGCAAGTTAAATATTTTTGATAGCAAAATAATTCTAATAGTAATAATGATAATTGCACTTTTGCTTATAATATTTAGTTTACTAAGAATTAGACTTCCTTAAAAAATTAAAGCGCAGTTTGCGCAGTATTTTCTTTTTCAACCGCATCGTTTTTCTTCCCTTCTTCTTTTGTAATTAATTGTCTTGCTAACTCGTCAGCAACTTTTTTTCCAAGTATTGCTTCAACTTTAGCTAAATTCGTTTTTACTTCGCTTGGTTTTTTTATTCCTGCAGCAAATAGTTTTCGCGCACGTGCGCGTCCTACGCCGCGTAGTTCAACAAGCATTAGTAGTTCTTCTTTTACCCCGTATTTTATTCTTCTGCCAATTTTTTGTGCCATAATATTGTGGCGCTCTTGTCCAAGGACTTTTCCAAGTTCTATTGTTGAGTAAGATAGCCATTCAATTATTTGGATTTTTCCAAAGAGTGTTCCGGGCGCAAGCCCGTATTCGCTAAACAAATCTTGTTCTTTTTTTTCATTAATCCACTTTTCGAGCATTAGCGCGGAGAAGAACTTTTCAGTACTTTCAGGTTCGTAAAGTGTTTTTTCTTGTGAAAATGGAAGCTCATCTATTCTTTCTGATAGCTCTTCCATCATTAAGGGGCGTGCTTTCGAGGGAGGGCGCATCCAGGGCATAAATTCTGCGCAATTTACCCAAGCATAAAGGTATGAAAAATTTGTAAATGTTTTTCTGGCATTTAGCGCTTCTACTAGCGCGTGTGCACTTTCTGGATCCAAAAATAAATCACTTACTCTTCGCCCCAAGAGGGTCGCCGTAAATTCTTCGCCTTTTCTTTCCACGAATTTGTACTCTTCAAGCGAATTAACTATTTCAAGCACATTGTCAAGTAATTCACCCATATTTTGTAGCTGGTGCGCGTAGAGGGTTTTTTCAAAAAAAGATTCTATTGTTTTAATATTTCTAATATAATTAGTGGCAATTAGTGCAAGAACATGGGTTCGTAAAATTGGGATTATTCCTAGTCGCGAAACTATTTGTTCTATTTGCCCATGAACATACTTTTCCAAGAATAATTCTTTCTGTGCTTCAGAACTTGCAACAAGAATACTCTTTCCTTCTGTTGAGAATTTTGGACGACCTGAGCGCCCGCACATTTGTTTTATTTCTCGCACGCTCAAGAGTTCCATTCCGTACTTTTCAAAGCGATAAAGACTTGGAATTATCACTATGTCGGCAGGAAGGTTTAGGCCCGCAGCCAAGGTGGGCGTGGAGCACAAAATCTTTATTTTTCCGTTTTTAAAATTTTCTTCTACTAGTTCGCGTTGTTTTCCAACGAGTCCCGCGTGGTGAAATGCAGCACCTTGTTTTATGGCGTTTGAAAGTGAGATGCATTGTTCTGTTGGGGATTCGAGGGATTCAAGTACTTCGTGCGATACTTTGTCGAGAACTTTTTTATCTTTTTCTTCAATCACAATTTTTGTTAGTAGCGCCATTTTGTGCGACATTTGTTCTGCCCGTTTTCTCGCGTTCATGAATACTAGAACTTGTTTATTTTCTTTTAAGTATCCGTCAAGTAAATCCTCTAAATCTCCTTGTTCGGTTGTGTCATCATTAAATTCTACTTCTTCTTCTAAGAGAACCCCTTCTTTTAGTTTTGTTGGGCGATAATCGCTTTCAACAAGCTCTGAATCAAGCCACTTTGCTAATTC
>JBAXCL010000009.1:0-19599 GCA_037141515.1 archaeon | reverse complement strand
TTTAAATAGTATTTTTTTTACAATAAAAACTATTATAAAAATAAATGTTAATCCCCCCTCCCAGACTGCAATTAGTTGGGAGTTGTTGGTTGGTAGCTTGTTGCTTGTTTCTGTTCGCATCTTACCTTTCATGTAAATCACCTTAACTTTTTTTCCTGATTTCTCTGAAGAACTTTATCTGCAACGGAAAAAATATATCTTTTTCAGGTTGCAGTTTTTTTATGATTTCCTGATTACCCGGATGTTCTTCTCTGATATCTAATAAATCCCTTAACTCTTGAAGGCTTTCAGGCTGAAGTGAATATCCAAGTGATAAGGCCACTGCAGCAACATCACTTTTGTAAGTTTCTATTATTATTTTATTCGCCCCTTGACGACTAACTTCCTGTTCAGCTAATCTAAAGAGTAATTTTCCAAGATTATATCCACGAAATTCTGGTTTTACTTGCCTATCCAAATTAGACCAATTACTTTTTGCAACCACAACATTTCCCACAATATCCTGGTTACTGCCTGTTAGAGTTATATTAAATTTTCCAGGAAAATCGTGGACCTCTGCATCCAAAAATTCTTTTTTTCCGTTTATAATAATTGAATATCTGCTTCTGCCATGACTTCTAAAACTGGGTGAATTTATAGCCCTTATAACTTTGTTAATGACTGGGATGATTTTGTAAAATCTTTCTCTGTTTTTTCTAATTGCAGTTCTCATTTCAACGCCTTACAAGAAGTGTGTTTTTGTAGTTAATAAGAATAAGTATCGTCTGCTCGGTTGTCTTCCCTTACGGGAATCCCCCCTCCCCGAGTGCCGCAGCCAGCGCCGTTCCGTGGATTTTTATTACTTTTACTAGTTCATACTTACATGCCTGAAATAAGCGAAAAAGAACGTAATGCGATGAATATGTTAATCAGGTTCCAGAAAACGGCTTTTTTAAATGGCGATTTGGACAAGCAATTGAAAATCAATCCTGACATTGCAAAGCTTAAGAATGTTAAGTGCATATTGCCACTTATTGAAACAAAAGGAAAAATAAAAAGCTTGTTTTACCAACCAGTATTATTTCAAAACGGGGATTGGAAATTCATTAAGGTAAAAAGACCTGAAGGCATGCCTTATGTTGACAAAAGCAAATCCAAACTTAAGGTTGACGGCAAGGTAGTGGGTATTCGGGCCCAAACAATATATTACTTTACAGATGCAAAAAAGGTTGAGCGCAAAATAGCTGTTGATAAAAACCGACTTTGTGCGGATAAATATTACTTATTAGAACTTTTTGCTAAGGAAATAATCCCGCATGTTGATGAGGTGCTTTTTGGCGGTTACCTTGGTGCCTTCATTGAGATGTACAAAGAGCTAAAGCCAAACGAGGATTTACCCCGATATGCAACCAGAACCTCCTTTTCAAAGGCACTCAAGCGCGTTACTGCAACTAAGTAAGCAATTACCCAAAGATGCTCCCCAGGGGGATAATATAATTGGTTAATGTAACTTGTTGTATGACACAAAACGAAACTAAAATTTGTTCTTGTTGCGGGCAACCAATCTACACTTGCAAAGAACTTGAAAAGAAGCTGGGCACTCCAATAATTTTTATTTTTGAGCAGTACGAATTGTGGAAAAAGCTTAATGATGAAAAAACCACCCACCCACACCCACAGGAGGAACCTGTATGAAAGATGATTTTCATAAACAACTTTTGGATTTTATGAATATTTTGATTCAAAAAGAAGTTCAGCAAATCCCAGTTGAAAAATTAAAACACTGTATTGCGGAAAAGTTTGGTGACGATAGGCACAGAGTAACATTCATATTTAGGCACCTTATTGAAATTGGTTTTATTAAAGTTGAAAGGAATGGAATAGCTGAACTTGATTATTCTATTGAGGAAAAATACCGCAAAGACAGTTTATTCTTTGTATAGTGTGTTGGGTGTGTGGGTGGGGAAAATATGACGTTGCCAGAAGAAGTACGAGAACAGGCCTTTTACCTTTATTGCCAACAAGTTCCTAAAGCAAAAATTGCCGAGTTACTTAACATAGGCACAACAACGCTTTATGAAACAGAAAAAAAGGAGAACTGGCAAAAAAAGAAGGTCAAACTTACGGGAATTGTGAAGAAAAACAGTAAAAACCGAATGAATGAATACCATCAAAAATTGCTTGATAGTATGAAGCAGCTTTGGCTCAAATCGCTGGCTAAAGGAAAAGTCAAAGTAACCGCAAGGGACATTATTGACATAATCCGCCTTGAACGGCTAATTGGCCCAGAAGTTATAGAAGAGCTTACACAGCCAAAGGAAACAATTCAAGAAGCATATGCCCGATATATTGAGGAAAGGGAACAAAGGAAAAAAGAAGCAGAAGCCAATAACAAACCAGCCCCTATTGATTAAAGTAGCCGCTAACAATTAAACTGTAACAAGCGGACTATTTTCGCTTTTTATTAATTAACACAAGGCTGACACCGATTATAAGAATGATTAAAATAATTGCCCCGATTAGAGTTGAATTATTAATTATGTTACTGTTGCTTCCAGCCACATTATTTGAAGGCGGGGCAGTAGTGTTATTCGTTTGGTCTTGAGCATAGGTTATACCTTGCAATTGGGCTGTGCTTACTAAGGGGTCTTGCCTTAGTATTTCAAGCCAATGCTGTTCTTGTCCTTCAGGAACAATAACCGTTCCGAGAACATCAATAACTTGGCCAGCATTTGGTGATGGGTCATCAATAATTCCTTGAAGAGTTAATTCGTTTATTGAATTAACCAAAGTATTTGCATCAGCATGAGTTGCTTTAGAACTAAAAGCTATACTAAGAACTGTACCACCATAATTTTCAACATAATTCATGGTTTGGTCAGTAATATATCCTTCTCCAAATAATTCATTAGCTTTTGCAGAGATTTTATCCATTTCCACTTGCCGCTGGATTGTGGAATTAATATCGGGGAATGTTACATAAGCCCTAAACAATGGAATTGTAAAAATTTGTGGCCCGTTTCCTTCCCAACTTAGATTATATTTTGTAACAAAATCATTTATGTCTGATTGTGTAGCAGTTCCTTTCAAACTTACAACAACTACCCCATCCACATATTGGTTGCCATTTTCATCAGTACCTGCAAAGGCAAATCCAAGAATTGCCATAAAAAGGACTGCCACAATAAGGAAGTATATACTCTGATTAATTGCTGCTTTTGCCATTTTAACCACTTAAACACTAACTTTTGGGCTTAACTCATTAATAAAGGTTCCTTTTTATTCGGGAAGCGCCAAACAATCTTTGACTACTTAGACAAACATGCCAAATTTAGGCTTTTTAATCAAGCGCTGACAAGCGATTTTTTTGAATAACCACCGCATAACTTTAATGCGCAGTCCTTTTTTTTAGCGCTTCAATTTGTTTTGCCATTTGTTCCATTTTTTTGAAAACGGCTTCATTGGATTTCATGTATTCAACCGTTGCGTTTTCCTTAAGTTTGTTTTCAAGTACTTCTTTTTGAACTGTTTCAATATTTAGTGGCATGGCGCATTTGTAACAGTAAGATGCATTTGGTGGGTTTTTTTCGTTGCAGCGTGAGCAGGTTCTTGGTTTGAGTTTGCTTTCCTTTACATCTTCTTTTGGTTTTAGGCCGTTAACCATTAGAATTGCATCGTCAACATTTCGCCCAGAAAGATGCACATAGCGTGCAGCCATGTCTGAACTTTGTGTCCACCCAAAATATTCTTTCATTTGGGCTTCGGTTAGTTTGTTAGCCAAATCGGTTGCCCTTGCGCGCCTGAATTGATGAGCATTGTGCCTTTTTTTTACTCCCGCCCTTTCAAAGGCTGTTTCAAGTATTTTTTTTACCCCGCTATAACTAAGCGCTTGCACATTACCGAGTTCAAGCTTCCTTCCTTTTCCTTTGCTTGGGCGATTCATTAATTTAATCCAAAGTGGGGCTTCAGGATTGTCTTTTAGCGGGTGCATGTTTAGCCAAGTGCTTAAATAATTTGTAGAGGATACTAAAGGAATCCTTCGCTGGCCAGTTTTGCCATTAACTTGAATTGAAGTAATTTGTTCTCCAAAGTGAATGTCTTTGATGCGGAGCGGGAGTATTTCACCTATTCGCCCGCCCGATTCAAATAGCATAAAAATTAAGCATTTGTCCCTTGGGCTTTGTGCAGTACTAACGACCTTCAAAAGTTCTTCTTCAGTAATTAAATCTTCGGGCAATTGCGAATCGTTTGGGCTTTTAATTTTCAGCCACTTAATGCAATCTGGATAATATTCGTCTTTGCCCAGCAGCCATTTGTAGAATCTTTTCAAAACAGTTTTGTAATCCGCTTTTGTCCATGCAGCATAATCTTTGTTGCCTTCAATTTTGCCAATCATCTTTTCGCAATCGTTTTTTGTGGCTTCCCTAAAGGGCTTCTTGTTTCCTTGCGCAATAAAGCGAAGCACTATAGCGTTTTTTACCAACCTTATTTTTTTGATGCCTAAAGCTTGCATTGATGCAACGAAATCGGCCACGTCCTTCTTGTCGGTGGAACTAATTTTGCTTTCGTGTAGAGTTTTGAGCGCAGATTCAAGCCTTGCGTCACAGTAGTAGATGTCTTTGTGTTCTGCCATAATTACTGTGTGTGCAGCTCAATTTATAAATAAAACGGAACTGCACTCCAGTACTAATCCCCACTCCCAGACTTGCACGCAGGTCTATTCTCGTGTTGCAGATGTCAGAAGGTTTTTCAGATTTCTTCGATTCTTTATGTGTATTACACTTCATCTAAATCACATCTTATTCTTAGTTATTTTTATTTTTCCATTCTAATAGCCATTTCCAAACTGGCTTTACTATAATTGTTTTTCCCATTTCTTGTAATTTGTCTTCTTGGTCGTAAGTTAGTATAAGCCCTTCATTCAGCTTAAACTTTTCCAAAGCGCCCAATAATCCAGCTATTTCTCTGCCTTTGTTTTCTTCAGTTAATTCAAAGCAGACTTGCATTGCTTCAACTATTTTTGTGTTTTTTCTGACGACAAAATCACATTCATTATTCTCTCGAAAGTAGTACATTTCTTTGTTCTGACGCTTCAGCCCTAAGAAAACAATATTTTCAAGCATTCTACCTTTGTCTTCACTAAATGAAACGGAGTTTGTTGCAGCAAATCCATTATCAACGCAATACACTTTTTTAGGCGCAATTAATCTTTTTTTAATTGAATAATCAAATCTTTCAACTGTGAAAAGCAAATAACTGTCTTCTAAATAAGAAACAAACGAAATTGCCGTATTCACAGAACCCAAGTTGAAAATCTTTTTTAAGGTATTAAAAGAGAATTCTTTTCCAAGGTTTGAAAGCAAGTAAACCGCTAGTTCCTTAATTGTTTTTCTTTCTCTTAGTTTTTGTCTGACAACAATATCTCGGGCAATAACATCATTTAGCAATTCTTCAAGAAGTTGTGGCTTCTTTTGTGATAAATATTCAGGGAACCCTCCTTCTTCAAAGTAGTTTTTGAATGAATCAATACTTGGTTTTTGTTTTTTATATTGAAGAAATTCATTAAATGAAAATGGAAATAATTCTGTTCGCAAGTGCCTTCCAGTTAGTCTTGTTCCAAGTTCTTTACTTAACAATGATGCATTTGAGCCAGTTATGACAACTTGTTTTTTATTATCTACAAGCTTTCGTATGAAGAGTTCCCACTTTTCAACATTTTGAATTTCGTCAAAGAAATAGTAATCACTTTCGCCAAATTCTTCAATAAATACTTGGTTTAGCTTTTCAAAATCCTCAACTTCAAATCCTACCCCTTTAGGGTCATCAAAATTAAAGTAATACGCTTTCGAAGTATTTTTTCGTATCTGTTGCATTAGTGTACTCTTTCCGCAACGCCTAACTCCAGATAACACTAAAGCCACTCCTTTCAATGGCTTTAAATTCGAAAGATTATCCCGCTCAACACCAAAATCAAACGAGGAAAGCTCTTTTGCCTGCGCGTGCACAACTTTCTTTATGCTGTCTTTTATCATGAAGAAACTGTGAACAAAACCATTTATAAAGGTTTTCATTAGCAGTGAACAACATCATGCATTGGCAAAGAACAATAATTAGTCAAAATCAGTTCTGAAGTTTAAAAGAATTCGCATCGCTTGAGGTTTTTCCAGAATAAGCGTTAATCCCCCCTCCCAGACTTGCACGCAGGTCTATTCTCGTGTTGCAGATGTCAGAAGGTTTTTTTGATTTCTTCGATTCTTTATGTGTTTTACATTTCATTTTAATCAACTAGTGCATTTTTGTATTGCTTTTTGAACCTTCGCACTAATCTTACGGCCAGTGCTCTTGCGTTATTGTTGTAGTGGCATTTTTCCATTGCACTAAAATATTGTTGTTTTTCTTTTGTTTTTATGTCAATCATTGCATAGCCATTTTTGTTCAGCAGAAAATTCATTATTATTCTGGCAGTTCTTCCGTTTCCATCTTGGAAAGGGTGGATTCGGACAAGTTTCCAATGTGCCCATGCTGCTAGTTCTAATGGGTGAAGTTCTTTTGTAAGTTGAGAGTATTCCTTGAAATAATTTTTCATGTCAGTTATAACATATTTCGGGGGAGTTGGTTCAAAGTTTGACCCCCTTACTCTGTTTTGATGTGTTTTATATTTTCCTGCAATATATGTCTTAGTATCTTTGAAATACATTTCGTGGACCAAAAGCAGGAGTTTTTCATCAAATTCTCCTTTATATTCTTTTACAAATTGCAGCGTTTTTTGTGCAGATTTTGCTTCCAGCACATCTTCAAGGGCTTTATTTGGAGAAATATTTTCGCTTAGCAAAAGTTCTACTTCTTTAGGGCTTAAAGTTGAGCCCTCTATGGAATTAGAGTTGAAAACGAACGCCATTACAAAGTTTTCATCAAATTCTTCCTTTACTGTCGGATTTTGTTTATTGTATCTTGTCCAAAAAGTTTTATTTATTTCATCAATTTCCACTATTTCATCTTTAGTGATGTAATGAAATCCTGAAACTTGTTGTTTTTCTTTTTCCACTTCTTTTTCAAACTCTGCCATTAAAACTTGAAGCTTTGTTTCAGAAGGCTCTTTACTACCCAAATACTTTCTTATTTGCTTTCTCCTGCCTTTGGCTATCTGAAGATTTTCAACTAAATAGTAATAAGTATTATTTCCTTTCTTCTGTTTTGTTAAGTAAACCACGAATAGTTATTACTCATATTCGTTTAAAAAGCTATGCGTAAGAGCATTATTTGAGTAAGAACAAATCCCCCCCAGAGTTGCACGGGTGATTCTCGTTTTTAGCGTTTCAGAAGATTTATTTAGTTTCATCTTTGTTCCCTCAAACGTGAACAAAATTTAGTTACTACTTACAAGAGCCAACTATGTCGGAGAATGCTGCTTGTTCCTTATCTTGTATGCCACCAGCATCATATTTAATTCGAATGTCTTTTTTAAGGAATAAATAATTCCCGCCAGAAACACAATTTCCTAAACCAGTTACTGTAATTGTGATTGATGCTGCAGGGGTCACACCCAATTGTGATTGAGTACTTGTAATGCCTGCGCCCAAAGTAATACTTTTAAAGTCCATTACTTGTGGAGATTCATTTTTAAGAACAAATTGCATGGTGTCGCCAGTTCTTGACCAATCTGTTATTGACCAAGGTGTTGCAGTTTTCCAAGCAGCTTTTGTAGCAGTTGTCTGTACTGGTGGAGATGAGCTTGGAACCAACGGCGAATTAGTTGCAGGAGTGGCAGGAGCCATGGGGCTTGTACACCCAAAAAGCAACAATCCAATTAATAATATTCCAAAAATAAGCCCAATTTTTTTCAATATAACACCTATTCAATTATAACTCTCTAAGTTTAAAAATCCATACTTTTACACCTGCTAAAAAAATCTAAAACTAGTTTAGATGAAAGTTGGTAATAAGGAATAAGCGATTAAACAACTTTTCCACGCAATACTGCCCCGCAAATTAACGACAAAAACAAAAGTCCTAAGAAAGTAATTGCCATAACCACTACAAAATCAAAGTAAATTAAATGCGCAAATGTTGAAAAAATAAAAAGCATTGCGGTAATAAGAAATGTCCAAAACAATTTTGGATTCTTTGCCTCCGATAAAATCATTATTTGAATATTAGCAAATGTCGCCGCAATAAACTCTTTATTTACTAAGCCACTCCAGACAATGTAACATGCGCCCGCCAGAAATAAGAATATAAAAATGTCCAACGGCATTCTTGCAACTGTTGAAATGCTTTGAACTTCAAAACCAAAAGTCAATATAAAATAAATTAATGGAAGAACAAATATAAAAATTAGCCAAGAAACTATTTTATTCAATTCAACACCATGCCAAAAATAGGTTTCTGAAGTTTATAATACTTAGCTTCTTTTGAGGTTTTTCCAAAAGTAAGTGTAATCCCCCCTCCAGACTTGCACGCGGGCCTATTCTCGTGTTACAGATGTCCAAATATTTTTCAGATTTCTTTTGTTTCATTCAATCACAAATATTCAGCAAATTCTTTTTCATTTACTTTTGCGAGTTCAAGTATTCCTTTAAGAGTTCCTACTTTTAGTTCAGGATGGTTTGGAACAACGGTCCCAATACTTGGATCAATAGAACTTCTTAGTATTATGTGACTGCCTTTTTGTCTTATTATTTCAAAACCAAATTTATTGCAAAGAATCTTTACGCATTCTTTTCCAGAAATCATTTTAAGCGTATGCAACCTTTGCCACCTCAAAGGTAGTAAAAATAGAGTTGACTTTTTTCTTTACGGAAAACTCTTCCAAATAAAGTTCTGTGGCTTCTTTTAAATTTTTTACCGCTTCTTCGATTGTTTTGCCTTGGCTAACTGTCCCAACTTCAGGGCATTTAGCAACATACACACCATCTTCTTTTACTAAAACAGCACTTAACGAAACCATAACATCACTATAGTAACTATATCGCAAAAATGTTATAAAGCTACGTAAGTAGTCCTTTGAAATAGTAAAATCCCCCCTCCCAGACTTGCACCGGGGGTATCTCGGTTTCCGCACCGGAAATGAATTTTTTTATTTTTCATATTCGTTTCACGGAGTTATAGTGTCTACAGCCGAGCGTTTTAGCTGCTAAACTAAGGGGGGTTTTTATTAATCATCAGTCTGTTTTTGCAAGTTTGACTGATTGTTTTTGCGAGTTGCTTTGCAGTTCGCACCTTAGAGATTTAGTGCGAAGGATGTTTTTAAAGCTTTCACAGTGGCGGGTTTTTTGCTTCATTAGCCAAATAGTAGGTTTAGATTATTACTTTTTCTGAATAAATTTTTGTATTACTAGTGGCCATATTACTGTCATGAATATTCCTGCAATAAAAAATAATGTATCGCCGTAGATGTTTGGGTTTTTGAGTGCAATATACCCCATTGCTCCAAGTAGGCCTGTGCCGATTATTATTGAAATAATTGTTAGTTTTAGTGATTTTGATTTTTTCAAATCCAAATTTATTTTTGTGTGTCTGTATATTGAGTATCCTGCAAAGTATCCAAGTATTGTAAACCCTGCGTGGTATTGTTCTGGAACAAAAAAGTATAAGATAAGCATTAGAATAAAAAATATTATTGCCAGGAATTCGTCTTGTATTTTTGATATGTGAAAGTTTATTTTATCAATTTTCGATTCAAGTTTTATTACTATCCGCCCAATTATTCCGCCGATTAGTAGTCCTGCAAGTACATCGCTTAGGTAGTGTACGCCCAAGTATAGTCTTGATATTCCAACAAGTATTGTTAGTATTATTAGCAAGTATTTCAAATATTTTTGAACCCATTTGCTTAGCCACCCGTATATCGCGTATGCAGCCATTAGTGTTGAGTGTGCGCTTGGGAATGCGGGGCTTGTTTCAATAACTAGTGCAATTACTTCGGTTGGTCTTGGGCGCGCAATTAGAATTTTTAATCCGCCCGCAATTACTCCGCAAAATAGCATTATGGACATTACAACAAAACTTTTTCGTTCTTTTCCTATCCAAAATAGCCATGCCGCGATTATTACCCATACTGCGGGGTTGCCAAAGTAAGTAATTGCTTTGAAGGCTTCGGTAAGTAGCGGTGTTGCGTAACTTTGTAGGAATTGATTTACTATTATTTCTTCAAAAACCAATTTTACCAACTCAAATATTTAATTTAATTTTTAGTACACTCGCTACACGTCCAACAAATTGCGTACTAATTAAATGGGTGCAAAAAAAACCATTAATAATTTTATTCTTTAGGAGTTTTAGGAACTTTTTTCTTAAGTCTCCCCATCCCAGGAATTGCGATTTGCGTGTAATCAATCATAAACCCGCATGATTTTAGTGCTTTTCTTATAGCATATACTCTGCAAAAGTCAGCAACTTCTTTTTGCTGGTTTTTCTGCAAGGTTGGGATTTGTGAGATTTCGTTAATTACTTTTGAAACCGCCCTTGTGTTAATTTCTTCAAGTGCGCGTACCGCGTCGCCTTTTATTAGCCCAAGGTCAGTTAGTGCTTTATCAAGTTTATCAAGCGCAACTTTTTTTCGCAAATTAAATTCAACTTTTGCATCAACACTATTAGTCAAACTAGCCAAAAACTCAGCAACAGTCAAAGGATCTGTTTTTTCAGTTATTGTTTGCTTCTTAATTGCCTTCCAATCATCATAATTTGCAATTAACTGTATACTACCTTCCATTTTCAAACACCTCAAGCATCCCAATTATTTGAATTAACTATTCTTTAAAAACATCGCTTTTGCGAGTTCTTTAAAAACAAACAAATCACTAACACAAGAATTTTTTAGTTTAAAAAAATTAATTAATCTCTTACGCACTTTGTTGCCCCAGTCACAGGAAGCTTTTCAAAAATAGTTTTTAGGTAAGCTGGATTCCACCAGATTACAACTTTTCCTTCATCTTCATTGGATATGCACATATTACCATCTCTAACAAGCTTAAACATCCCAGCAAGCGAATCATAATTTGTTACGCCTCCTGCATCAAAGTATAACAATTGAACACTTTTCCCACCCGTAACAAGAGTGTTCCCGTTTGCAGCCGAAGCGTTTAAATCTCCCGCAACTGCCCCAAGTGTCATAGCTTTATTATCAACTGTTAATGGCGGAGTATAGAACACTGTCCCAAGTACTAATTTTCCAGAAATTGAAGCGTTAGCCCAGCTTATAACACGTGAATTATTAGACGCCACAACGCTATCCAAAATATTTTCTGGAGTTTGACCAGAAAAGTCTTTACAACCATTGTCAACTGTCGAACCCAATATCTGCCATTTCTTTGTTAGAGTAGTAGCTTGGTTATACCCAGTTAACGAATAAGCCATTGTTGCATTTACCCCATTTGATGCAATAACATTAATTTCAACTGGGGTTGGTTGGGATGCCATCAAAGTTATTTGGTTTAAGTCTTTATCAAAAATAAATACTTCGCCCTTATCAAGTGAAGTTAGATTGGTATCATTAAAGAGTTTCAAATCAATAAAAGAACCATTTGAATCTGTTGCATTAATTCCCCCAACGCGGTTTAGTAATAACAGCCCTGTTTTTGCAGCAGCCCCATAACCATGCCTTACTCCATTAATTAAACCAAGTGTCCCGTCAAAAGGAAGCGAGTATATTGGAACATTTGTTTTTGCTTTTTCTTTTAATGTAAAACTTACAGTAACTATCGCAGTTGGGGAATTAAAATTGTCAAACAAAGCAGGCGAATAAGGAGTATCATAGTTTAAATCGATTCCGACAGAATATAATCCAGGAACTAATAATCCTTTTTTCGCATCTTCTAAAACACCATTATTGTTTATCTTAAATTTTAGTCTAGTTAGGTTTTTGTCTACGTTAATAAAATTACTTAATTTAGGAAATGACGCACCATTGTTTGCAAAATCACTGTAATATTGCTTGAAATCGTTCAATAACTCGGCTGGGTACGCATCTTTCATTAAATAAGCATCAAACGCAGTTAATTCAGTTACTCCTACAAGGTCCCCCCCCACAAGTTTTTGATCTATAAGATTAAGTCTTTTGAATAAAGAAATATTGAACTGCACCGCATCGCAATAAACATAGTTATTATTATCAGAGTTACAAGCATTTTCATCTACTGCGCCCCAATTCCAATTGTAAAGTACTCTTGGCACTGCACTTGGCCCGGTGTTTCCATTAATCCCAGTACTACTTGTGCAATTTGCTTGTGATCCGATTAATTTTACCTTAAAAAGTCTTTGCACAGATTCGCCAGCTGGGGCAATATAATCAGTCACCATAATATCTGCGTAACCAGTACTAAGAGATTTTACGCGAGTTATTGTGAAATCCGTATTTCCATCAGGCGTCTTTCCATTACTATTCTTAAGTTCAGCACATATTTTTCCATCTTTTAAGAATACTCTGTAACCTGGGGGTATTGAGCTAGTTATTTTACTAAAAGTATTTTTGTTTGCACCTGAAATATGGAATTCAACTGTTGGATCCTCAAGTTTTGGTATGTAAGGATATGTTCCTGTGCCTTCTTTTACGGCAGTGTATTCAAGCGGAATAAATCCGAGTGTTTGTAACCCGATATTATTTACATAGAATTGCGGTTTTGCTGAAGGATACCCAAAACGGGTTGCATAAGTAGGAGCTTGACCTAATACTTTTATTCCTGTTGCTCCCACCCATTGAGTAGCTATTGATGAATTATAATCGTCAGTAGTACAATAAATTCCTTGCGAGGTGTCAAATGTAATTTTTTTAGTTGTACTTTTAACAACTTCTCTTTGCATTAAAATTTCTCGCATCAAGTCTTCCTTGATACTAAATGCCGCTGATTTTGTTGTTCCAAGCATCGCATTAAATGTTTGATTTGCCACATCATAAGTAACATTTGCAGCAGCACATAACTTATTTGAACTTAATTTACAACCAGTATTTTTAATTACCATCATTCTTGCTTTACTTAATCCATCGTATACTGAACTCCACCCCGTGCCAATATCTAAGTTAGTTATTCCTGTTGAAGGTTGAACAAACTTAAATCCCCTGTAGTTGATGTCTTTAACTATTCTACCCGGCATATAAATCCCAGGATATGTATCAAAAACACTGCCAAGGGCCGTAGCAGTAGGTGTTTTAGAATCATAAATACTCAAATCAGAACTAGTTGGCGTAAGCGCAAGGTTGCCAAAAGTTGGGGAACTTAACGCTAATTGTCGGTTCCTAGTAGAATAATTTTGGTACAAGTCAACCGATTCTTTTTCAGCAGTAGTCATTGATTTGTAAGCCATTGTTTTTGAATTAATATTTGTTGGAGTCGATCTTAATGTTGTTGATGCGTTTCCATAAACTGATTTATAATCTTTAAATAAATTATTTGCATCTGTTTTAAATTTTACTTCAGGGACCGATAATTTGTTTGAATCACTAATTTTACCCTGCGCATCCATAGTCGAAGTTAAAGTCAATGCAGTCACATATGCGACAAGTGCAGCTTCAACTCCAACCGTATCAATGTTTACATCAAAACTTACTATTGTTGGCGCAATAGCCCCATTTATATCGAGAGTCACTTCTGGTTTGTTAAGTACATTTATATCTGGATGAACTGGATCCCTATATCCTTGATAGCGATTATTTCTGAGTGTGGCACTAACCACATTGCCTACTGAATTTGAAAAATCATAAATGTACTTTGAAAGTGAAAATGGCCCAGTAGTATCATTTATTACTATGTCCACTTGTCCCAAAATCCTTTGGGATGTGCCGTTATTTGTTGTTATAAGTATTGGGTTTGCCCCGTATTTTGCAACAATATAAGATAAAGAAGCCGAAAAATCAGTAATTAAAATATTTCTATCTTTAGCACCTGCAGATATTGTTCCTGATCCACCAATAATTGGAACATTTCCTGCAGGGTAATATAAATAATATGAGAAGGGCGTTGTCCCGCCTAATACTGATGAAACGAGTATGGTTCTGTCGGATGAGCAGTTAGAATCTATGCTTAGCGACAAATCGCTTGTTGTCCCTGGAACGTTTATATCAATCGAAGGATATTGAATATTTTTTATTGGAACTCCTTTGAGTTTTAATGTTAGGCAATCAGAAGTGTCAAGATTTATTAGTGCTGAATCTTCAATAATTATTTCCCTAGTTGCAGAAGCAGAATTGTCATTATCATTTCCTGCCCAGAAAACAAGTTTTGTTCCTGCGGGGTAGTATCCGCGAGGGAATGTGTATGATGAAACTCCGCCCGCACCCAGTAAATTGCTTCCACCAGTTATTGATGTTTGCCCCACCGATGCACTCCACTGCCCGCCCGAAGGTATGCTTGCAACCCCAGTAACAGGATCTACCACAGTCACTCTTATTACAACATTATAGTAACTCTTGTTTGAATACCAAACATTATTTCCATCTTCATTTATTATATCAATATTAAGTCTTTTTTTATTTTTTACATTTAGCCTTATATTGTCACTTCCATTTCCAATAAGATTTTCAAATACAGTTAGTGAATTTCCCAAAACACTTCCTATTGACTCTCTAATTGGTATTATCCCAAATCCTTTTTTTGCAAATATTTTTTTTTGTGAAGAAGTTACTATTTCTTGGGGCAATATATCCACTATTGATGTCGCAACATAAGAATTTGATGCAAAGGAAAGGTATTGATTCATCTGCGAATTACCACTTAAAGTTTCTGGTATTGATAGCACTAGGTTCCCATCACCATAATCTCTATCTGAAAGATTTTGAACTGTAGTCAATATAGAATAGTTATTATCAGTTTGAACATCCTGTGGGTTTCCATCCAATGCAACAATATTAGCATCCCTTCCAGGCATAGTGTAGTATAAGAATGAATCAAACGCAAATGCATTGCAATCGCTAAAACAAAATGTTGTTCCGATGGTAAATTTTTTAGTATAAACTACTGAATTAATATTCCCTGCAGAATTTCCAAATCTTGCTGCCCAACTTAAAACATATTCTTTTCCAGTTGCCCCCTCAGGAACTGTTACCTTAACCACTATCGGGATTGTCACGGGCGCTTTTCTATTATAATCAAGCATAAGCGCATGAACCGCATTTTGGGCTACGCCTAAATTAGCATAGTCAACAAAAATACTGTCTGCATTAATATCATTGTGCAAGGACACTCTTGCAGTATCCACGGTTTGTAAGCTTTGTATTAGCATTCCTGCAGTTGAATCAGTTGCTTCTTTTATAACCCGCACATAAGAAGCCGCAATATTAGTATCAGGTTTAGTTATAACAAGGTCAAATAAAAAGTAATAAGCTTTAGCAACACCGTTTTCTCCTTGCATTAGTTTTGTTGTTGGAGTTGTTTCTGTCGAAACAACAGGATCAGAATTTGATACTTTTCTAAGTATTAGTTGAACTTGGTTAGTGTTTGGCAAATCGCTTACTTTGTGAAGGTATATGTATTTGTCCAAAACCCCTCTTGTTATTTTATAACTCATGCTTTCATAAGGTAAATAATTAATATCATCAACTACAATTCGCGTATCCGAAAGCGCTTGTATGAGTCTTGTTGTCGCAACCCCAGACACTGCTTTCAAATTAGAATCATCGTACCATTTTCCATCAGAATCTCTTAATTGTAATTTAAATGAAGGTGAAGTGTTAACCCCGCTTGAAATAAAGTGAAGTTTTAATGCACCGCTTCCAGTTTTTAGTTGGATTGTTACAGTGTTGCCTGACGAGGGAAGAGAAATCGTTTTTTCAGCCACATCAGTAATAGTTTCAGCCGATATTGTATAATGGCTTCCACTGCCTCTTAACCCAGACACTAATCTAATACCATTTACATCAGTTAGCGCGGCTGGTTCAAGTTCTGCAGGAAATGCGTCAGAGTAAATTTTTGTTGTTGCTCCAACTACTGGCTGACCTATATCATCAATAACTTTTATTGTAAGATCTATTCCGCCTTGTTGTAATGTAATTGACTGTGGAGCGTCATTAACGCCAAGTTTAGTCAAACTCACTATTGAAGTAATATAATTTGGCACTTTTACTATTGCGTAGTAACTTGCATTCAAATCAGTTATATTTTGCGGCCCAAAAGTATTATCGGCCTGTTGGGGGTAAATATTTATTAAGTTTGTATCACGCCCCTTACTCAAGTAAATTCTTGCAGCACCTGTCGTAATTGGAGTATTTGCATCAAATAATTTGAAATGTATTTTTTTTGATGCTGGAGTTATTATGGGATTAATTGAATTTATATCTGAAAAATATACTGCAACATCACTTGTTTTGTCAGCTTCGATTACAAAACTCCCTGTTTTTGTGAACCCGTTTTTGAATGCTGAAAAAGTATAATTCCCAGTGTTAAATAATTGAGTTACTTGCCCCGCAGTTGTAGTGTATAGTGTTGAAGTCAACCCCAAATTATCAGTTACAATAATCTGCACTGTTCCAAGAGCCCCTATTGGACTATTTACAGAAAATACTGCTGTGCCAGTCTGAACAATTCTTTCAAGCGAAATTGTTTTTTGATAATCTTCTAGCAGTAAGTCCGCAGTTTTGTTTGAGTAACTTGCAGCAGTTGCAACAAGGCTTATTGAATCACAAGTACTTTCAGTAGTAAATTTGAATCCATCGGATGGTTGTCTATTATCTGCCCTGCTTGAAGTCACTTGTTTTCTATTTGGCACGCCGTTTGTGGTGCAAATCACATCGAGTTGCGCCGCACTTATTAAAACAGAACTCGAATCTACAATTCGGACTGTGACGTCTTTCGATGGCATTTGCAAGTTTGAAAGCTCAATTGCTTTTTCTTTTTCATCAGGGAATGCCATCACATCATCAACAGCTAAGAACCCATTTTTTTCAATATGAATATTTATTTGGCCGTCGCAGACCGCAAATTTTGATATTCCGCTGGAACTAGTCGCAACCGATAATTCTTTTTGTTCACCGTTACAAGAAAACAATACACTTACTGTTGCGCCGCTAACCGGGATGCCCCCGCTTGTCACAGTTATTGATATTGTACTGTCATTAGATGGGGGAAATATTTCAATCGGCCATGGAAGAGTTACTACTCCAGCCGAAAGTAAAATATATGCTCCGCCCGCGATTAAAGCGATTATCACAATCAAAAAAAGTATAAAGCTTGGAACTATTTTGTCTATTGGGTCAACTATTTTGTATATGTGCAACTTTCCGTCAAGAGCATCAAGCACATTGTACCATTTATTTTCTAATGCGCCGTATAAACCCAAGTCAATCACTTTTATTATTTTTAACAAATCGCTTTTTCAACATACAAAACTACTTTTTTGTTAATAAACCTTGCCATTTAGCCAAAATACAAATTCTTTGCATGAATTTGCATTAGATAATTATAATGTGTTGCCAAAACTTTAGGAGTATTGGTACCCTGAGCAATTAATTCCTTGGTCTCCGCTTACTGGAACTTTCTTTTCAAGTTTTTCAAGTGTTGAAGGGTTCCACCAAACTTTAAGTTGGCCAGCAGTTGGTTCTTTTGATATGCACATATCACCTTTCTTTACAAGTGCGAGTACTCCTGCGAGAGTATCATAATCTTTTGGAGTGTCGCTTGCTACATCATAGTATCGTAGTTGTACTGCACTGCCGTTAGTTAGTCCAGTTATTCCTGGAACGGTAAATAATTGCACATTTAAATCAATCGGCGTTAATTCAGTTATTCCGAGTATATCTGTTTTTGGGGTAAAGAATGTTGTTGAGAAGTACATCTTTCCTTGGTTGCTTGCATTTACCCAAGTCAATACGCGTGTATTCGTACTGCGTGCTTCAGAGTATACTTGTTTTATTTTCCCTGAAAAGTCGTTGCATCCAGCACCCATTGTAGAAGTTCTTTTGTTCCACAATTTAACTACGCTAGTACTATTGCCATATCCTTCTATTTTGTAGCCTTTACTTATATTTACTCCCGAGGCACTTATTGACATTGCAATTGGCGTTGGTTGCGATGGAGTAAAATTAAGTCCTGTTGAATTAAAAGTTAGGACTACTCCAGAAGATAATGCATCAAGTCCTGCCCCAAGTGTTGTAGTAATTGATTTTGCAGGGGTTGTTGATGGTAATGCTTTTACTCCTTTTGAGTTGAGTGCTATTTCTAAACTAGTGCCTGCGCCGTATTGGTTTCGTGTGTAAGTTGCAACTGCCCCGCTTAATCCAAGCTGTCCGTCAAATGGCATTTCGTAGAGTGGATTTGTAATGCTAGTGTCTTTGTATAATGAAAATGTTATTGTTATTGTTGCTGATGGTTGTCCCGCAGTAATAATTGCTTGATTTTCCGGATTGTCATAATTTACATCAATTGTGGCAAAGTATATTCCGCCTTTTGGTAGGGCTCCTGATTCGGTTACGACGTCGCCGTTTCTTATTGCAAACTTTATTCTTCCCGCGTTTATTAGTTTGTCAAGTCCTATTCTTGTTCTTAGCGGAGTATAATTATCCAAGAACTTGGTTGAGTATAATGTATCAAAGTCTTTTAGCATATTTTGCCCGTAATTATCTTTAATCAAGTAGACATATGATGAAGAGTATTGCGCTAGCTCTTGGGCATCGCTTTGAATTATTGCTGAATTAATTTTGTCAAGTTTCTTTACTGTGCTGATTAAGAATTGTGCGCCGTCACAGTAAGTGTAATTTACATTTGTTGCGTCGCATTGGTTTTCTTGTATGCTTGAATAGTCCCAGTCGTACAATAAATGTGTGTCCCCTGCAGCTCCGCTTAGTCCAGCAATTCCATCTGGAGAAGTGCAATTAGTTTCATTACCTATTATCTTAATGTTGAATTGTTTTTCATATCTTTGGGTTGCTGAAATATAATCTGTTACTGTGAGTGTTGTGTAACTCGACTGCATTGTCCCATTTACTGTTGCGTTAAAATCTATGCGCGGGCTTGCAACTTCTGGAGGGTCAAATACTACTCCGCGAGTTGTCCCCCTATAAAGCCCGATGTATTCTGCATAAACGTGCCCGTCTTTCAAAAATAAGCGCACTCCTTGTGGGAAGTTTTCTGGTTTTATTATGCTATATGTCCTGCCGTCAGCATTGTACTCAACATAAGGGAGGTTTGAATCTGGAAGCAAGCTAGATGCGGTTGTGCTTCTGAGTGAATTTAATGATACTAGTCCAAGTGGTTGTGCGCACGTTGCTTGATTGCATGAAACTTTTTCGAATAAATTTCCAAATGGAACTTCTACAGCAGAGCAAGCAGGATTTGTTAGTAGTGTATTATACGCGGGATTAATCAAGAAGTTTTTTTCAGTAGTGCTAAAGCTCCCGATTTTTAAAATAATATATCCTTTACAACTTATTGCATCAAATACTCTATTTTGAAAGAATTTAGGAATGGTCGATGAAATAACATTAGGGTTTTGGGCTGTCCCGGGTTGGTTAATTGCAGGGAGTGCAAATGTTGTTGCTGGGTGAGTCCATGCGGTTAAAAGTTGTAAGGCCCCTGAACTGATATTAGTGCAGCTAGCAGAATTACTAACTGCTTTTACCGCAGCGCAAAAATCAACCGTTGGCAGGGTTCCAGTCCAAACCTTGCGATTAACATCAGTTGGGTTATATCCAAGTAC
>JBAXCL010000008.1:0-21220 GCA_037141515.1 archaeon | reverse complement strand
AATATATATTGTAAATTTAATTCTTTTTTCTCTCCTTTTTCAAAAACCATAAAGAGAGAAAAAAGAAAATCATATTATTATTTTTTCTTTAAAAATCATTATTTCTAAAATCCTTAAATCGCATAAATCATGGATATTGTTAGTCAAGTAAAATTAAGCAAATCCGAGTGGAACTCGATTGAAGTTCCTGTTTCTGAACAAGAAAAAACAATCTTAGAATTGATTGTTGCGGGATATCACTCGGTGAATATTAAAGTAAACAATACCGTTTCTTTGTTTACTTTTTTAAAAATTGAATTTTCGGAGAAAATGGAAGACTATTTGTATAACGTTTATTTGCAAACGACCGTCTTAGAATTAATTAAAGACCACAAGATTACGTACATTAAAATCAATGTGGACCCAAAAATTCAAATCAAAAGTGCCGACAAAATCCGCCTAGAGCGAAACGATGCGACCAAGCTAAAGGAAAATGATTTGTACGAGTTTGTGTTGCTCGCTACACTAAAAAAAGTTTTTTGCTACAGACTTGATAAAGAACTGTTTACATTGCACCTATTCACGTTATTCAAATTAATGCGAAACAATGTGACCAAAGTGAACCGACATGTCGTTGCCATCGCGAATAGAGTTTTAGAAGAACATCGAGATGATTTAGATTTGTATTTGGTGGTTGTTAACGCAGTCAGGTATATTGAGAAAAATCCTAGTTTACTTAAATACGCAGACATGACGTTATACGAACATCAAAAACAAATTTTTACCATTTTTAAATCGCCTCAACCCAAGCTTGTGTTTTATATTGCACCTACGGGTACTGGTAAAACAATTTCCCCATTAGCTTTGGCAGAACAAAAAAAAGTCATTTTCGTCTGTGCGGCAAGACACGTTGGTCTTGCTCTAGCAAAAGCTGCCATTTCCGTAAAGAAAAAAGTCGCATTTGCGTTTGGATGCGATAGTGCCGCTGACATACGGTTACATTATTATGCGGCCAAGGTGTTTACTCGAAACAAAAGAACCGGTGGTATTGGTAAGGTAGATAACAGCGTTGGAACAGAAGTGGAGATTATGATTTGTGATATTAAGTCTTACCTTCCGGCCATGTACTACATGCTTGCGTTCAACTCCAAAGATGATTTGCTACTTTATTGGGACGAACCAACTATTACAATGGATTATAGGGAACACGAATTACATTCTATTATACGAAAAAATTGGAAAAATAATTTGATTCCACAAGTAGTCATGTCGTCGGCGACGTTACCCAAACCTCATGAATTAACCGAGACTATTGCGGACTTTAAAAATCGGTTTGACAATGCGGAAATTTGTAACATTGTCAGTCACGATAGCAAAAAATCAATTCCATTGGTCAATACCGATGGGTTTGCGGTATTGCCTCACCATTTATCGCCGGATTATGGCAGAATTATTGAAGTGACTCAACATTGTGTAAACAATATGACCTTATTACGATATTGTGATTTGGAGGAAATCGTCGAGTTTATTGCGTATGTTACGAAACACGACTTGATAACCCCTGCCGCACAATTCGCAAGATATTTCGAGAACCCTGGCGATATTACCATGACGAGCATTAAATCATACTATTTGGGTTTACTTCAGAATATTACAGAAGGAGCGTGGCCTCAAATTTTTAATCATTTTTTAGTAAACCGAAAACACAAAATTCCTCTGAACGTCGGGATTGACCCAAAAGGAAATAAACTGCCCAAATCGGCTGCCAATTGTGCGAATCCAGGTGTATATGTCACCACACGTGATTCTTTTACTTTGACGGATGGGCCAACTATTTTTATTTCGGATGATGTCGAGAAAATTGCCACGTTTTATATTCAGCAAGCCAATATTCCTGTAGCGGTTATGGCGGACTTGATGGCTAAAATTGAGCACAACAATGTGCTAAATAAGCAATTGGACACTCTGGAAAAAGAACAGGAAGAAATTAATCAAAAATTTGAAGAAAGTGTAACAAGTAGTTTTGGGTCCAAAGGTGGCGTGGCAACTCGAGTGAAATCTTGTAAAACCATTAAAAAGTTTAATCGTGATGGCGAAGCTACAGATGGAAAAAAAACCAAAACCAAAGACCCGGACAGCACCAAGAGTGACACTACGCGAATTAAAACGGACTCCGACGCACTACGTGCTTTGTTGAAACCGGCCACTTTGAATGAAACGTTTATTCCAAACAAATCACTACACCTGAACAAATGGGCGTCGAACTTGGATACGACTAGTTCATTTACAAGTGACATTGAAGAATCCATTTTGAATGAAATTATGCTCTTACATGAGGTGGATGATTCGTGGAAGATTTTACTTATGATGGGTATCGGGGTATTTACCCATCATAAAAATATTCGGTACAGAGAGATAATGAAAACCTTGGCGGATCAACGACAACTTTTTATGCTGATGGCGTCGAGTGACTACATTTATGGTACCAACTACCAGTTCTCTCATGGGTATTTGGGAAAGGATTTGAATTTGACTCAGGAAAAGATTATCCAGGCCATGGGACGTGTAGGGAGAGGCAATTTTCAGCAAAACTATTCCATTCGGTTTCGCGACAACGCACAAATTCTGAAATTGTTTACGAATGAGACGGACAAACCTGAAATCATCAACATGAACATTTGCTACAACAGCAAAAAGGTCGTGTGGGATGGAACTAATTATGTTGAGCAGCCGGAAGACGAAGAGGAAGAAGATGAAGTTTTAGAAGCGATCGCGGTGTTGAAAGAAGATGCGAGCGATTCGGAGTCAGACGAAGAAGAAGAAGAATCTTAGAAGGCGATGGGTTGGAATGCGTATTCATTAATATTAGTTAGGATAAATAACAATATATGGTGTTTTTTATTAAATTACTTTTTATAATTTAATTTAATTTCTATTTTTTATAAACAATCTCTACATCTACTTATCTGGAGGACGTCTTCAGTCCATCTCCGCGAAGAGGACGAGGATCACTTGTCAGCAACATGTTAAACGCTTCGACGGAACCCAGTTTGGCAATCAGTTCACTTTCACTCATCTTATGGTCTGACACCATGTGCGGTCCCCAGTTCACATTGTAACATATACCTCGGCGTCTCACAAACTCGGCGGTCTCGGCGTAAATACAAACAACACCAGAACTATTGGTGGTTGGAATTCTTATCGGAGCGGTGGGGGTCCTTTTCACTACTACCGTGGGTCTATTATGAAAAGCATAGTCGCCTCTTTTGAGTTCATTCCAATACAACTTGGCAAGACGATTTAATTCCGGATTCGGTGTTCCCCAGTCAGCCATTTTTACCCGAGACAAATAAGTATTTGAGAAAACGAAAATAATGATTTTTTCGGAAAACTTTTGTTTTTCTTTTTTATTTATTTTCCGCGGGTTTCTCTCCTTTTAAGAGGGGTATCTTGAAACGACGTTTTCAGTTTTGAAGGATTTCTCTCTATCGTTGTTGTAAGGATAATTTAGAAATTAATATTTATCCAACTTAATAAAATATAAATAATATTTATTATCTTTTTATAATCATGGACAATAAATATAAGCAATTATTTAAAAAACAAAAGTCGGACAGACGCGAGGTGAAACGAACCGATAAGCGGTCCGTCACGGGCGAAGAAGTTATTTTTGTGTTTGAAAAGATTTTGGAAGGATGGAAAACAATCCGTATTTTTAATACCATTATTCAACTCAACCCCAATTCATCCGTGGACAAGAAAAAAGTGGAAACGATTGCTACGGGCAACTGTAAGGTTTATCCTTCGGAATTGTCCGAAGACAAGTATAATTATTATTTATTACTAAGAGAGAAAGTCTACGCGTTTCATGAAAAGACTACTTAAGTACTTACAATTAATATTTTGGGAAGGGTGTCGGTTCAACCGACACCCTTCAAATGAACGACCGAAGTTATAAATAATATAAAAAAAAATTAAAATACTTAATACAAAAAAATATAGACACCTCAAATAAACTCTAAACACATTTTAGTTTACTATTCAAATACTTATACACGTAACCGTTGTACGGTGCGGCGGTGGTCAATGCCTTTTCCAGGGTCTTGTCGCTCATAGGCATTCCTCGGATACAATCATACTTACACGCGAATTCTCTCGTCATTTTGTTTTCAGAGTCAAATTGACCTACTCCATTCTTGTATAAAAGTGGTTCCGATTCCTTATTCTTTGCCACAAACGCGGCACGTAAATCTTCTTCACAATCATCGTAAAGAAAGTAAAAATGACCGTTTGCGATGGTCTTGTTTTTCACCGGAGGATCCAACGACGCAGAAGATTGAAAATGGTTTTCAACCGCGGCAGTCTTACGGTCCAAGTAGACGTTCAAAATCTCGGTTTTGGTTGAATTCAATTTCGCAATATATCCGAGGTTCTGGGCTCTTACAATTTTGGTTGGGTGAATTTGGTGGATGACCGTAGGGTCTAATTCCCGGTCAACGAGTAACCAACGAAACCCATTGTAAATAGTGTTTTCTTGAACTGCCTTGTTGATACTTGGACGTTTTATTTCCGAATTTTCCTTCATTAGTTCATTAACGCTTTCGTAAACCTTTAATAATTGTAATGTCTCTGGGTGAATTTTTTGGAGACGCGGCCCTAAAGTCACCAAAGGCATATTGAACCCCGTGGTGACTTTTGTTTGCGAGGAATTGATTTTTTCGCACATCTGTTTGTTACCTCCGTCAAGCTTGTCAAGTCTAGCGAGTACCTGAGATGAAAATAGTTGGTTGCTTTTAATTAATTCCTCAAGTAAAGGGTTCACATTATTGGTTTCTTTGTTTTCTAGCAATAATTTTAACTTTTCAACTTCAAGTTCTAACTGACGGGTGTCGCGGTTGTTAAAATACGGTAAATTGTGGTTAATTAATTTTAACAACGCCTGATAAGAAAGGTTTCTGCCGATTAAAAACAATTCCAACTCGGCCTCATGCCCGGGCAAATTAGACACTCGGTTTAATCGGATTTCGTCGTGGTGTTGAATAAAAGATTCAAAGTCTTTGCTTTGCTGTACCAAAAAACAATCCAACAGTAAACACTCGTCATAGTTTGACTTGTGCTCTGCGTATCTGGCGGCAATACCTTTACGACTTTCGCCGATTTTAATCACGTACTGACCGTTTTCTAAAGTTTTTACTCGGATCACGTAGACGATAGAGCCAATGGTGGCGAATTCTTTTAATAAAATACTCTCTCGTTCAAGTACTTTCTGAATTACCATTTCTTGAACGTGTTCCACTTTTTGTCTTTTCAATTTGGTGTCAGCTTGTTGAATTTCTTCTTTGGCTTGTTCAAGTTGATGTTTCAGTTCGTTACTTTCTTCCAGAATAATTTCTTGTAACACTTTCTCCAAGTTGATGTAGTAATCGTGAATTTCATCTGCTTTTTTGGTACCGGCTTTTAAACAAAACTTTTTAAAAGTGTTAACATTTAGCATAAAGGTTTCTTTATTATGTCCTCCTTGAACGGCGGCAGTTTGCTTATGCGAGACCATAAGCAAATAATCTGTATCAACAATAAATTGTCTTTCTAGTAAATCTTTTGCCTTTTGTTTTGTAGAAAACCCCAACCACCTCCAAATGTTATCTAAATCAATAACGTAGTTGTCTTGGCAATTTAAATAACAGTAAAAACTAGCCACAAACATTTGTTGCTCGTAACTACTAAATCTTTTTTTAACGGCCTCAATTAACTTGGACTTGTAATCCGCCGTCATTTGGGTTATTGGGTTGTTTTCAATTAAGTTCACAATATCAATGCTCATTCTATAAAGTATTTATTAAAATCTCTTTATGTTGTTTTGGTTTGCTTTTCAATAATCAAATCTTCTGGTTTTGTTAAATAATGATTTATTATGTTTTTTGTTAAAATAATGATTTATATTTTAATTTAATTTAATTTAATTCAAATTATGTGCGTTTAATTAAATGTACTATTTTTGCTTTACTTTTAGGTAAAGCAAAGTCTGTTACCTAGATACAAAAATAATGGGTATACCGCACCTTTTATAGTTTGCTTAACCGGCCGGTTAAGCAAACATGTAAATATTTCACCGAGCTACAAAAAATTAATTGTAATATAAAACCTGAGACGATATACTCAGGGTTTGTTTTTGCTCACCCGCTCGGGTGAGCAAAGTTTTATCTTCAAAACACACGCAAAAGTAAGAGTGAGATTGCTTTTGTCGCAACAAAAGCAATTTAAATTGACCCTTAACATGGTCTTCATTTTTGCTCCTGAAGCCTCAGGAGCAATGTTTATGTTTTTTTGCTGTGTATGGTTACACAGCAAAGTCTTATATAGTCTTTTTATCAACCGTTTTGCTCCACCGACATGTGGAGTAATGTGTAAAACACCTTTTAATTGATTTTTGCTTTTAACTATAAAAGCAAAAATGTAAATATTTCACCGAGCTACAAAAATTTAATTGTAATATAAAACTTGACACGATATATGGTCTTAATTGCTATAGGCTAACCCACCCATGCCACTCATAATTCTCAACACGTTGTAGTTAGTGGCATAGACACGCACCTTGGCGGTTTTGGTTCCCTCCACCGTAGCATTGGAGAGCACAAGCTGAAGAGTCGCATTGTCAATTCTGCTGAAGTTGCACGTCCCGCTTGGTTGGTGCTCCTCTGGGCGGAGGGCAAAGCTGTAGACGTTAATACCTTCATCGGGGCAACGAGTGTGAGCCTGGTAAGGCTGGACCCACGAGAAGTAAGAACCTTCGCGCTCCGAGAATCGGTCCTGTCCGTTCAACTGGAGCTTGGCGGTGACGACGGGGTTTTGGCCCCAGCAATGCATGTCCAAGGAGGTCTCGGTGAGGACAAAGGTGCCGGCATCAGACACACCAGAGTTATCCAAATGAGAAGAAGTGGCTCCCACAAAGTCAACAGGGGCATTGGGAGGGTTAGGAACAGGTCCGCCTCCGAGGTTGGCCTCGTTGTAAGGGTTGGAAGGTCCATGCCAGTATCCGGTGAAATCGGGATTGGTTGCGGGCTGGTAGTCCAAAGCACCGGCGTCATCGAAAAGTCCACGAGCGTCGATGAAAGCACGGCTGTCCTGGGCAATGGCGGCGGGTCCACCGAACGCGTGAACGGCGTTGGGGAGAGCATCAATCGCGTCCGTGTAGTTGAAAGGCTGAGCACCGAGCACCTTGAACAAAAGAGCATCGCAAGTCAAAGACGAGCAATAATCCACGTTCTGATCAGGCTGAACCACCCAGATGAGTTCCTTGACAGGGTGATTGAAATTCAACTTGATTTTGTTCGAAGAAGAACCAACGGACTCATCACCAGTGAACTGGAGCTGGGTAATCAAATACTCGTGAGGATTTTGGGCCATGCGTCTTCGCTCGTCCGTGTCCAAGAACACATAGTCGACGTAAAGGGAAGCAGCCACAAGAGACTGATTGTAAGCGATGGTGGCGGGCACGGGGCGTCCAACAGAGTACTGAGAGCTGCTGGAAGTGTAGTCAGGACCAGAGTTGCAGTTCAACGTGGTAACAGCCCACAAGCACTCGTCAATGGGGCGGATATCCAAGTTAATCTTCACCTCGTGGTACTGGAGAGCAATCAAAGGCAAAGCAAGGCCGGGGTTGGTGCAGAACCAAAACTGGAGGGGAACGTAAAGAGTAGTTTCGGGGAGAGCGTTTCTGGGGGCACACACCTGACGAGGAGCCATAGAGTCGCAAGGACCATCCACGTCAGAGAAAGAGGGGTCCGTGATGAAGGTGAGCTGAGTGGTGTTACCAATCATCTTGAAGTAACAACGCTGTTGCTCAGAAGTCATGGTGAGCTGATTCCAGATGTGCATCCAGTCACCGTACTGACGGTCGATACGCTGACCACCGATTTCGACTTCAACCTGAGCAATGAGCTGCTCCCCCGGGAAATCCAACCAACGAGCGTAGACTCCGGTGCTTCCAGAGGCAAAGTTTCCAAGTCCCATAAGTTGATTAATCTCGGGAAGAGTAACCTGGAGATAAGTTCTGTAAGCCAAATCACCGTTTCGGCTGATAGTGCACTGAACACGACGTCCAAAGTCGGCCTGTCCATTGAAAGTTTGCTCAATGGATTCAATGGCAAAGTTAGTATAACGTCTGTAAGTGACTTTCCAAAAAGTAATTTGAGGGTTACCTGTAAGGTAGACATCCTGTGCGCCGTAGGCGACCAATTGCATTAAACCACCTCCCATATTTTTTTTATATAATGGCTAAAGAAAAAAAAATTTGGAAATTGAATTTAATTGAATTTAATTAAATTAAATACGACTTAAACAACCCTATACCAGAAAAAAACATTCTTGCTTTGAATCGACCATGTCATTTGCTCATATATTAAGAGAGAGAAGCTAAAAAATTTATGCGGTTAACAACAAAGACTTTTCAAGTCAAAATTGGTTTTCATAAACTTGGCCAAATAAGAATCTTCTAATATCTCTCTTTTGCCTTCATGATTTTTTGAAAACACATAAGAATTTGTTTTTTTTCGAATGGTCCACCCGTCCTCAATCGCATTGAAAATCAATAACATTTTTTGAAACTTAATCGGGTCAATTTTCAAGGTATCATTGTTAGAATCTCTTAAACATTCCAAATTAATATTTAACTCCATATTTTTTAAAATAAAAATAGAAAACTAATATTATCTTTAAACTTGTTACAAATATATATTGCACATATTATTAATTAAATAAATGTTATGTTTTTATTTAATTAATAAAAAACTATATATGCCTAGTTTTAAGCCAAAAACAAATAAAAAACTAAGATATAATCAAAAACAGTCGATAACCTTAGACGGAAAGCACAAAGAGTTTTTAAATGAATTTGCTAAAGATGAACATGACATTATTCCAACACTCAAACTAGAGAGAACACATTTAACCGAAAAGTTAAAAGACCCTCACCTTTCCATTGAAGAACAACTCGATATATCGGACAGAATTCGGGACATTGCCGCTTCTATTAAGGATTTAAAAAATAAGAAGAAAGAATATTTTCTGGATAATTCCAAATATATTTTTGATTATTTTGAAAACAAGAAAAACATATCTAATACGGTCGTCTCTCCGGATACGTCAAAGAAGACACAAATGGTTCAAACTTTTTTTAAAATTAAAACCGAGTCGGACAACATATCAAACTCATTTCAACTTAATAATAACAACATTGTGAAAAAGTACTTGTGTAACATTGACGATATGTTTTTAGACGTCGGGTCTTTTGTTTGTCAAACGGACATTTGCCAACATTGCTACAAAGGAGAACTGATTCCGCTCGAAGACGATGGGGTTCTTGTTTGTAACCAATGTGCACGAAATACACCTTACCTTATTGAAAACGAAAAACCGTCTTATAAAGAGCCACCCAAAGAGGTGTGCTTTTACGCTTATAAACGAATAAATCATTTTAAGGAAATATTGGCCCAGTTTCAGGGAAAAGAAACGACTCAAATCCCACCGGAAGTCATTGAAAATATAAAGCTACAAATTAAAAAGGAGAGAATCGAATTGGAACAAATTACCAATCTAAAAACGAAAGAAATTCTTAAAAAATTGGGCTACAATAAGTATTACGAACACATTCCTTTTATTAAAGATAAGCTAGGAATGAAACCTCCTATTATGTCTCAACAATTGGAAGAAACGTTATGTAATTTGTTTGTCGAGTTACAATCGCCTTATTCCAAGTTTTGTCCCGATGATCGCGTGAATTTCTTGAACTATTATTATACGGCTTATAAGTTGTGCGAACTGTTGGGAGAAACCCAGTACTTGGAAGATTTTCCCATGCTGAAAGATAAAGAAAAGAGAATTGAACAAGACATGATATGGCGTAAAATTTGCGAAGAATTGGATTGGGAATATAATCCTACTATTTAAGACTTTCTTACAAAATTTAAAATACTTAAAATAATAAACACATTGGGTTCTCACAACAAAAAAACATAACAGAAACCAAAAACATAAAATATAACCCAAAATATATTATGTTTTAAAAGGAAAAGAAGAGAGAAACCTACCCTACACAATTAAGTATTTAAATTTAATTTAAAATCCGCCCGGGAAATGCACCAAGTTGGCACCGATACCGAATCCGGCACCGCTTCGTGCGGTGGCCCCCATGCTAGGAATATAAGTGTCGAGTATGCTAAAGGTTGCGGCAGCAGTTAAGGCGATAAATATAATTTCTTCGATATTCAAAGAACGTTTCGGAATAGCATAGGCCGCCACGGCAACCATTAAACCCTCAACCAAGTATTTGATAATTCTTTTGACAAGTTCACTGACGTTAATTAAACTTTCCATTTGTATATTAAATAATAAGAAAAAAAATTTAAAATATATATATGCGATAAAAAACTTAAATAATTCACTTATGTTATACTAAAAAAATGTCTTCTAAAGGAAAAAGTAACCCCAAGTACGAAAATAAATCACACAATGGAAAAGCAAATCCTAAATATGTTGACTTGTTAGAAGAGGACAAGCCCATCGCGGGACAAAAGTTTGCTTGCGTCTCCTTTGTTTCCCCTGAGAATATTCTTAAACAAAAGGAGATATTTTTGTTTGAACAATTCCTAAAGAAATGGGAAATGGCGAAATCCATGGAAAAGTTTGTTCAGTTTCTTAACTACATCTCATTCAAATATAGCATGTCGTTTGACGACATTACTGAAGATTTTAAAGAATTCGTAAAGGAAGAAAAAGAAACTCTCTCCAAGAGCAGTATGAGTGATGAATATAAAACTTTTATTGATAACAATGAAGAGGAACTAGAAAGACAATTTGGAATCGACCATCAGTTTCAAACGTCGACCCGAGGACTTAAAATTCGCGGAGTGTTTCCGACTTTAGAAGAAGCCGAACTAAGATGTAAAATGCTGCGAGAAATGGACGCGAATCATGATGTTTATGTCGGTCCAGTTGGGCTCTGGATGCCATGGGAACCCGAAGCATACAAGACTGGCCGAGTTGAATATATGGAAGACGAGCTAAATCAGCTCATGCACGAAAAGACCAAAAACGACACGAACGCGAAAGTTGCCTTTGATCAACGCCTAAAAGAAACCAAACAACAGGCCATTGAAGAGAATATTAAGAACGCTGAAAAGTCGGGAAACACATTGACTCAATCCATCGATAAAGATGGTAACCTTATTGGCGTAAATGCGGAATCTAATTCTGGTACAGTTTCATCGGAACAAGTGAGACACACTTTGTTTGAGGGAGATAACATTGTCGTTGGAAATACGGACCATGGACAAAGTGAGCTTGTTAGCGGACCATTTGTTACGTCGAAATAATAATTTATAAAAATATAACTTATGACGTTTAGGTTTTTAAAAAAATATATTGACATATTGTATTAAAAAATATGTCAATAAAATATACGTTTATACATCCTACCAAAACAGGAGGAACCGCGTGCGAAGTATATTTTAGTAATCATTATAATCAATATATTGTTGGCACTGGTCACGAACACGTTTGTAGTAATAATAATAACCCGATTATTGTTATTCGAGATGTCATGGACCGTTTCATCTCCATGTTTAATTATTGGAAAAATGGAGCCATAGATACGGCATACAAAAGAGAACCGGAATTTATTAATAAATATAAAAATTATAATATTCGAGATTTTATTCAATTACTTAAAAACAACAAAAGAACCGATTTAGACCACAAGTTCACGTGGGACGCACACTTCAAACCGCAAACGTTCTGGATTAAAGACACCGACTACCGTAAAATAATAATTATCAGGTATGATAGAAATCTAAGTCCTAAAATTAATAGTTTAATTAATTCCCTTGACATTCCAAATAAAAACATTGAACTGCCAGTAATAAATAAAAGTAAATCGGTCGATTCCAAATTTCTTTTGACATCGGAAGATGTAGAGTTTGTTAGAAAATATTTTAGAAAAGACTATGAACTATGGAACAAAATTGAAAATTATCCAGAACTATTCAAGCTAGTTTTATAAACAAATTCTTAGAGAGAAATCCGCAATTTATTTTTCTCTCCTTTATTCTTTTTCAATTATTATTATTTTATAAAAATCATTATTTTTATAAAAACAGTATGGCGAAGGAAAACCCATCGCTAACGGAAGCGGACTTTACCCCAAAAGAAATAAAAGACAATAAGGGGTTATTTATTGACCAAGCCACCGGGGTTTCTTTTCAAAGCCTGTTAAAATTAGAAGGGTACACCGAGGGTTCTCAATGGTTTGAAACAAACCGACAGCACCAATTAAGAAAAATTATTTATTTTAGAGAACGAGCCGCAAAAAAAGCAGAAAACAAAAAGAAAACGGGAAGACAATACTGTGTTTTTTGTTTCAACGCCTGTAAACCGTCCAGAAAGTATTTAAGCCACACAAAGCTCAGCGATTGCCCTACTCTAAAACACACTAAATGCGGCAAGTGCGGCGAACTCGGGCACACACGCAAGAAATGTCGGTCTTTAGAGGACAAGAATATCCGGACCGGACGAAGAACGAACCGGAGACCAGAAGACGATTACGATTCCGATTGCAATTACATGGACGGAGATTCTGAGTACTGGACCGACTCATCGGATGAAGAAGAACCCGACTTGCCACAGGAGGAAAACGTTAAGGCGGCAGTCGTAGAAACAGTAGTTATTCCTAAGAAAGTGACCACGTGGGCATCTATTGCCGCAAAAAATATCTAATAAATAAGTATTTAAATTATTATTTTATTTTATGAGCGACTTCTTTTTCTTTTTGTAGAGCGTCTTTTTTTATGTGTTCGACTTCGGCTTCGTTTTTTATTCCTTCTACACTTAGTACAACGACCGCCCGCAGGATTAATTGACTTATATAACGCATACATATCTTTATCATAGTCATATAAACGCTGAATTGCTTCTTCACTTAGTGTTGCCCCACTTTCAATTTCGTCTTTAATTTGTTTTCTGTCAAGATTAAACAATGTTAATTCCTCATTGGTTAAGTTTAACTTAAATAAAGTACGTGTATTAGTTTTGGGGGTAATTGTGTCCAAAATCTTTTTACTCGTAGTGTTTTGTAATAATCTCCGAGGACCATTGCTAAAGCTTTATAACTCTTCAGATGTAAGATTGCCGGGATATATATTATAACAAAATATTTTTTAAAATTTAAATACTTAAATAAATTTATAAGTATTTTAATTCAAAAAATTGTACATTTAATATGTTGTTTCTAATAACGATTCATACAACGCAGTCATGTCATTTAACTTGTTTTCTAGACTCTTTGTTTTGAGTTTTTCGTTGTTGATTGTCTCTAACAATCGTTTGTTCATATCTAACAATTGTTTGTGTTTCTCAACCACCTCGGCTGTTTCTTTTCTTGTTTTTTCAACATCTTTTTTATGTTGTAGCTCGTTGCTAGCTCTTCTTAACTCAGCGGTTCCTGCTTTCCCGCGAAGCCCATCAACTTCTAAAGCAAGGTCTTTTGTTTCAACCACCTTTTTTTCTAATTGCGTGTTTTTTTCTTTTAAGGACGTTTCCAATTGTCGTATCTTGTCCTCGGCAAGACCCAATTTGTGAAAAGTCTCGTCGTTTCTTAAGTTTCTTAAAAAATCGTTGTGTTCTTTTACTTGTTCTTTTAAGTCTTGTTCCAGCGTCCCTTTAAGAATGGGTTCTAGCTGAGAAGGCAAATCGGTTTGTTCATCGGCCAAGCGAATAAGTTTAATAAGTTCCAAAATGGTTTTTGGCATATATGGTATGTCATTAATGTACGTTATTTGACTAGGTTCGTAGTGTTTAAAGTGACATGCTCTAAAATCAAATTTCATTTGATATTTTTTTGTTTCTTTCGAAAAAAACACTTCTATTTTCAAATAAGCGGTTCCTCGTCCATTAGTTAAAAAAGAAGAAGAATGAGTTAAAATAGTCGTAATTAAATCCGTAGACATTTTTTGTTGTTCAAATTAAAAATAATGATTTATTACAATAGTTTTTTCTCTCTAATTTCAATAGTATTTTTCTCTCTTAATATACCCAATCAAAAATTTATTTTCAGAATTACATTTTAGTAAAAATAAAAAAACATTATTTTTAAAAAATGCAACAAAAACGTAAATGGTGTGCTGATGAAAAATGTTTCGTTCATCCAACCTTTAATTTGCCAACTGAGAACCAAGGGTTATATTGTAACAAACACAAATTTCAAGATATGATTGACGTGCGTCACATACGTTGTTATTACGAAAATTGTTTAATTCGTCCAAGTTTTAACTTACCAGCAGATTTAAACCCTCTGTATTGTGCCGAGCATAAACTACACGGTATGATTGATGTTGCTAACAAACGTTGTTCTTACGAAGGTTGTGTCAAAGTACAACCAGCTTTTAATGTATCGACTGAATTAAATGGCTTGTACTGTCTTGAACACAAAGTAGATGGCATGGTTAATGTTCTTAATAAAAAATGTACTTATGAACATTGTTTCAAAATACCAAATTTTAATGAACCAACAGAATCAAATGGATTGTACTGTTTCAATCACAAACTTGAAGGCATGATTGATGTTAAACATAAACGTTGTTTTTTTATAAGTTGCTTGGTTCGTCCATGTTATAATTTGCCGACAGAATGTCACAAAGGATTATATTGTACTAAACATAAATTAGATGGCATGGTTGATGTTGTTAACAAACATTGTATTCATCAAAATTGTTTCAAACAACCTATTTTCAATTTGCCAAATCAATCCAAAAGGTTATATTGTTACGACCACAAAATTGAAGGTATGGTTGACGTGGCTCACAACAACTGTGCGAATGAAAATTGTTCGAGACGACCACATTTTAATGCTCCTACAGAATTCAAAGCGTTGTTTTGTAGCGAACACAAACTCGAGTTTATGTTTGACGTGTCACTCAAAAAATGTCAACATTTGAAATGTAAAGAGACTGCCTTATTCGGGCTTGTTAACAAACGGGCACAATTTTGTTTGACGCACAAACAAGCCAATATGATTAATGTTATTTTAGAAAACAAATGTGTTGTTTTAGATTGCAATAACGATTACGAACATGTTGTTGAAGACGAAAAGTATTGTAATGCTCATATTCCATCCGAGAAATACGGAATGATTGTGAAACGACTATGTCGTTACTGTGATATCTTAGAAGAAACGGCTCACGTTTGTAACCGTTGTAAAAAGGTCCAAAACAAAAAAGAGTGGGCCGTTGTTCGCTACTTACGAACTGCTATTAATACAAAGTTTGAATATAATTCAAGTAAAATGCTTCAGGGTTGCAGTAAAAAACGACCAGATGTTTATTTTGAATTAGCAAAGCATTGCGTGATCGTTGAGATTGATGAAAACCAGCATAATACCTATCAAGATTCGTGTGAATGTGCTCGTATTAATGAAATCGTGAATGGTATTGGTGGCAAACCAGTAATTATTATTCGTTACAATCCAGATGTTGTCCGAAACAAAGGTAAGCAGTTACATGTCTCGCAACAAGAAAGAATGGGATTACTTGTAGAGACAATAAAGACGGAACTGACACGCGAGTATGAGTCGTTTGTAGTAAAAGTAGTTCAAATTTATTATAACGATAGCTATGACGAATATCAGTCAATAAAGGAAGAAATAATTACAGATAAAGTTTGTGTTTAAGTTTTAATCAAATGGTTTATTTTATTATATATTTATTTTATTTGCTGACCCGCACGGGTGAGCAAAACTATGCATTGGATATTCAAAATAAAAATTGTACGTTAAATTTTAGTTTGCTTATGCGACCGCATAAGCAAAAACCAAACATAATAAAAGTCCTGTAGATAGTATCTACAGGACTTTAATATTTATAAAGGGACTGCGTACTTCAGTTTGTTTTTTGCTCCACCAACCTGTGGAGCAAAAACTCTTAAAACGGGTTCATTGGTGTTTTTGCTTTCTTTCAAAAGAAAGCAAAACCAAACATAAAAGTTTGCTTACGCGACCGCGTAAGCAAAAACCAAACATAAATCAAGGGTGTATGTTTAACATACACCCTTTGAAAATCAAAATTTGTTACTGTATACGCTGTCAAAATATAATTACCATTTTGTTTTTTTGACGCTAATTTTTTGTCCACTTCCGCGTTTTTTCACTGAATTGGGGTCATATTTTTCGTCTTCGTCGTCCGAATTGAACCCTTTTGACAGCTCCCAGAATTCTTTCGAGCCTAACTTGAAATCGTTATGGTTGTCAGCCTTGTACCAAAACACCTGGTCTTGTAATTTATTCGATTTGGAGTTGTTATTTATCACCAAACACTCGTAATTCTCCGTGCATTGGTCCATGACTTGACAAAAAGACTCAAAAGTAGGAAACATGCCGGCATAGTTCTCATAAATTCTTCGACGATTCGCAATATAATTCTCACGTAATATGAACACAAAATCTATATTTGTTCGTAAAGTGGGAGGGATTCCTAGCGGATATTGCATTGTAATCACTAAAATTAGCTTCCAGTGTCTACCATTCATAAAGAGTAATCTCATCATTTTATCGCGTGTCCATGTAGCGTCGTAGAGACAATCATCTAAAATGACAAATGCTCGGGCGTCAATGGTAGTTCGTTTATAAGCTTCCATTTCGGATTTTACCTGTTTCAGTACGGTGCGTTGTCGTTTGAGAATGTTTTCGATGATGGCGGTATTGTACTCGTTATGAATAAATATTTTGGGAACCATTTTGTTATAAAAGCCGTTTCCTTCTTCTGTGCCGGAGATGACGGTTCCAATGGGAATATCTTGCTGGTAGTAGAGCAGGTCTCGAACGAGAAAGGACTTGCCCGTGTCTCTCTTGCCGATGAGCACCACTACAGGTCCTTTGTTTTCGCTCGATTTAAAACTGATGGTTTTCATATCAAATTTTTTTAACTCTAGCGTCATGACTTAAATATGTAATAAGCATTTATAAATTTGGTAAAAAATAATACGCATAACTTTTGCCTATAGTTCAAATTAAGTATTTTAAGTTTAAATAATATAGAATTTATATGTTGAATAGCTAATATAAAAAATGCCCCTAAATTACCAGAAACGTAAAAACACGGAATTGTTTAAAAGTTTAGAACAATCCAATACTTTGTTTCTCTCTCAGACTCAGAATTATATTCCAATATATAATCGATTTTTTTCGTTGAATGAAACAAACTATAACAATATTAATTTAAACCACAATTGGCATATTACTAGTATTAACGAGAGAGAAGCAGACAAGGTATGTTTTCCGTGCAAGATTAAAAGTACTTCAACTGAAAAGTCAAAAACCAAAGACATTTTTTTCAAGTTGGCTCCCTTGTTGGACCCCTATAAGTACTTAATTGGCAAATATAAGTTGAGTGATCACTTGTTTGACTTACCGAGTCTTACGGAGCCGACCGAAGTGAATTCCAAATTATTGGATGTAAATAACTCTGCCTATGTGGATGGTTTTTTTGTGTATTTAACCTCTTGTTTAAACGAGCACAGTAATTTTATACACGGGGTCAACTATTATGGGTCATTCTTGTCTATTAAACGAGATTATGAGATTAACGTGGCGGATGATTTGGATTATTTGACTAATTCCGACTTTTTTGTGAAAAATAAAGGCGTTTTATTTAAGATTCAGGACTATGAACATCTTTATCGCGACGAGGCAATAAAGAAAAAACCGATAAAGATTTCGTCATTCACGTCCGATATTTCCATTGGTGCTTTAGACCCAGAGGTTGAACTATTCCCAGACCCATTCGATGAATCTTTGTTTGAGGTAGAAGAATCCACCCTGATTGATTTGACAAACGTAAATTTACTGGAGCTGGAAGAATCTTCCAACCATTTAAAGTCAACTAGTATTCGAACAAGTTCCACGTGTTCTTCAAGAACATCACACACTTTAAGTAACTGCGATGAAAATGTTGTTGGCGTTGGAGAAGATACCCCCGACGAAAAAGAAGAAAACGAAGGAGAATCCGAAGAAGACGTATGGGAAGACGACACAAGTGGTGGTTCGTCGGGGAGCGACTACGACGATGAGTTGGAAATCATCGCAACCCTTCCCAAGTTTCCGGTACAAGTGATTGCGATGGAACATTGTGAGGATACGTTGGACAATTTAATTTTGGATAAACTGAGTACAGAAGAGTGGTTATCGGCCTTGATGCAGATAATTATGATGTTAATCACCTACCAGAAGGTATATTCGTTTACACACAACGATTTACACACCAATAATGTGATGTACATTAAAACTTCTCAAAAATTCATTTTCTACAAGTATAATGAGGTAGTATACAAGGTTCCTACGCATGGTAAAATTTTCAAAATCATTGATTTCGGAAGAAGCATATACAAATTTCAGGAAAAAGTATTTTGTAGCGACAGCTTTCAGAATGGAAATGACGCAGCAAGTCAGTATAACACGGAACCGTATTTTAATGACAAAAAACCAAGATTAGAACCGAACTTCAGTTTTGATTTATGCCGTCTTGCGTGCTCTATATTTGATTATTTGGTTCCAGATTTGGCCGAGTTAAAAACCATTGCGTCCTGCGAGGACCCCGTAAAACGAATAATCGTGGAGTGGTGTTTGGATGATAATGGCGTGAATTTGCTCTATAAAAATAATGGGGAAGACCGATACCCCGATTTTAAGTTATATAAAATGATTTCGCGATTTGTACATAAGCACACGCCACAAGCACAATTATCTCGTCCAGAATTTCACCAGTTTTCGGTTTTTAAAGGCGAGCCGCCAAAAGAAGAAAGTGTGATTGATATTGACAAGTATTAGATTTCTATTATTGCGTTAGATTATCATATAAAAAGACCATTTCAATATTAACTAGTTTGCGTTATATAATAAGAATGAGCTTAAACATTCACGAATTAATTAAAAAAAAACTATTATACTTTCAAGAAACACACAAGATTCCTAATATTATTTTTCACGGACCATCTGGCAGTGGAAAACGAACGATTGTCCACCATTTTGTGAATAGTATTTATGGCAACGATAAAAACAAAATTAAAAATTTGGTCATGTACGTAAACTGTGCTCATGGGAAAGGAATCAAATTTATCCGGGAAGAGCTCAAATTTTTTGCCAAAACACACATCAATTCAAACGGGGGAGATGTGTTTAAAAGTATCATCTTGCTAAACGCAGACAAATTAACCATGGACGCTCAATCTGCGTTACGCAGATGTATTGAATTATTCAGTCATAATACACGTTTTTTCATTATTGTTGAGGACAAATATAAGCTTTTGAAACCGATTCTCTCTAGATTCTGTGAAATTTATTTCTCGGAACCAGAACACAATGGGTCCATTATTAATTTGCACAAGTATAACTTGAATGAGACGTTTAAAATGAAAGAAACTCAAAGTTCTCGTCTGGAATTGTTAAAAAAAGAATTGAATGAATTTTTCAAACATAAAGATTTGAAGGTCGCCGAACTAATTATTATTTCTAACAAATTGTACGAAAAAGGATATACTGGATTGGATGTGTTTACTATATTGGAGTCGGGACATTTAAAATCTGACAATCTGACTCCGGTAAAAAAGTATGAATTACTGATAGCGTTTAACAAAGTAAAGAAAGAGTTTAGGAATGAGAAATTATTAATGTTGTTTATATTTAATTTTATATATCTGGACACTACCCTTTCACTGGAAAACATTTCTTTTATGTAAGTTTTTTTTATCTTTGAATAAAAAAATGGAAGAAAAGATTTTAATCTTTATTATTGTTGGAGCAATTTTATTATATATCGTTCAGGTTTTTACTACCTATAACATCTTAACTTTTTGGAGAGAAGAATTAGTTCCAAAAAACATGGTCCTTCAAGGTGGGAAACGTAAACGTCGTAATTCGCGGATAAAGAAACGAAGCAATTAGTTAAAATACTTAAATTTAAAAATCGTCTATTATTAAAAATATGGACGATTTTAATGTTAGTTCTCTCCATGAATCGAGAAACGAATGGAGTGCGAGATTGATTACGGTATTGACTCCGTTAATTATTGGAGGGTATCAATCTATTCTGGAAGACGCAATCAAGTTATGTAAAGCGACGAAAGAAATGGACAAGTATTTAATGACGTTTCAAAATCTTATTTCCAGAGTGCCAAAGTGGAATCAAGCGATCATCGAGAAAGAACGAAAACGCATTTGCGAAAAGTCGGGATGTTTGTATTTAGAAGATTTGGTAACATGTGTACACATAATACAACTAAAAATTCTAACTGCGATGCGTGTAGGTCAGAAGCAAAAGAAAATCGACATTAACATTCCCAAACTAGACGACTTTATACACAAGGCGTATATTAGTGTTGCCCGAAAAATATATAAAAATACTTATTTATTTGAGCAACACATTCCCGCGCTTCAGAAGCAAAAGTACCAACGAGAAATAGAAATAATTGTACAGGAAGGTATTTTGAATACCATTAGAGAGAGTATTCCCGTTGAGGCGATATTAAGGGCCTATATGGATGAAACCGTTGAGGAGGATGTTATTGAGGAAATTAAAGAACAAGAAATAAAAGAAACCGAAAAAGAGTACAAAACTCAGCTAGGAAGGGGTACGGAACAAGTGATTGAGGAGCGTCCTCCCATGGATATAATTGATACCATGGACAACACAACACTGCGATTTTCCGACCAGGATTCTTTTGTCGACACGAGTAATCAAGTCGGCACCATTAACGCACCCAAGGATTTTGACACATTAGAACAAAAAAGTATTTCAGGATTTCAGCAACGAAAGGCCGAAGCGGAAGACGATGACGACGAGGAGGATGGAGGTCGTTTAAATATATCGGATAATGCGGTTTCATTAGATAGCCTGGACATTCATGTTATTGATGAACTACCTAAAGTGCCAAAGGAGTTATTTCCAGAATTAATTATGGATGTGGTTGTTTTAGACGATATATAAAATTAAAAAGAAGAGAGAAATGGAGAAACATAACCGTTAAGTATTTGAATCTTTGGTTTCTCTCTAATTGAATAATTCTAAAAGGTTTACAGAATTGTTATTTTGAAATTCCAAATTTATTATTGATTCTTACAAATAAAATTAGAGAGAAACGGAAACGTAGCCATTAAGTATTTGAATCTTTGGTTTCTCTCTAATTGAATAATTCTAAAAGGTTTACA
>JBAXCL010000007.1:0-21451 GCA_037141515.1 archaeon | reverse complement strand
TTATTTTACTGATTAGGGTATTCTTGTAGTTTTTCTTCTTCGTATTCAAGCTTTACGCCGGTTGCAGCAAACATTTCTTCGCTGTCTCTTCCCGCATGGTATTTTCTTATGCAGTGTACTCTTACAATTCCTGCGTTTATTATTGCCATTGCACAGTTTCGGCACGGCGTCATTAAGCAGTATACTATTGCCCCTTTTACTTTTACTCCGTTTTTTGCAGCGTTTGTGATTGCGTTCATTTCTGCGTGTGCTGTTCGCATGCAGTGTTTTGAGTGTGTTCCGTCTTCGTGGACTACTTCTTTCATTAGGTGCCCAACTTCGTCGCAGTGGGGTAGCCCAGCTGGTGCGCCCACGTATCCTGTTGCAAGTATTTGTTTATTTTTTACAATTAAACAACCGCTTCTTCCTCTGTCGCATGTTGCTCTTTTTGCTACTGCTGCGCGTATTTCTTGAAAGTATTGGTCCCATGTTGGTCGGGCATATTTTTCTTTTATTTCTTCAGTCATTTTGTTCAAATCCAAATAATCTCTTCTTGTATTTATTTCTTTCTTAATTTTTTTTGTTCCCTAGCTTTTTTATACTATTTCCCTTGCGCTAAATTCATTATTTCCTGAGAAACTATTAGTTTTTTGGTATCCGTATACTTTGATAGCTTTTCCAATTAGTTTTCCGTTGAGTTCTGCGACGAGTATATCTGAACTTTTTTCGCTTGTTTCTTTTTCAAGTTCTTCTTGGCTTATTCCAAGTGCGGCTAGTGCGGTTTTGCCAAAGAAATTTACTCTTATTCCTGCAGTGTCATCCTCAATCATTAGTGATACTACTGCGTTTTTTCTTGGAGTGGTTTCTCCGCAAGTTTCGCAAAGCACCCCGTTTTCATTTTTTGATATTTTCTTTGCGCATTTGTTGCAGACTTCGTAGAAGAAGTTTCCTCTTTCAACGCCAGTGACTTTTCCATCAATGACTGCGTTTTCCCCGTCTGTCAACTCGTTAATTTTTTTTTCTTTCATTTGTTCTTTTAGTATTTCAATAATATTTGGAACTGCTTTTTCTGTTTGGGTTATTTGCGCCGAATATCCTAAGTGTAATTCTATTCCAAATCGGCCTTCTTTTGTGTAAGCTCCAAGTACTTCTACTGCATCTCCTTCATTATATTTTTCCATTTCTTCTGCCTTTTCGTTCCAAGCAGTTACTCGAACTACTGCACTCTCATCCCCTATTTGGAATGAGCATAGTTTTCCTTTTCTTTCTCCGCTTTCAAATTCTTTGCACGGGAACTTTCGCATAATTCTTCCGATTAAATTTACTCCGTTCATTCCAGAAACAAGATCTGATATTTTTCCAAATTCTTCTTCTTTTTTATTAATGATTTCTATGTTTCCGTTAAATCCTAGTGTTGCTTGTTTTTTTTCATTATATTTTGTAACAATAATGTTGCTCATAGTAATTTCGCTTCCGCGCGTTAGTTGGAATTTTTCCACATGGTCATTCCATAGTGTTGCACGTACTTCCCCAGTCTCGTCTGATAATATAAATGATTTTAATTTTCCTTTTTTGCCGCCTTTTTCAAATTCTTTTACTGGAAAAATAGCTTCAACAATTCCTTTGATTTCTATTCCTTTCATTCCTTCGTTTAGTTGTCCGATTGGTATTTGTTCGTAGGTTTCTTTTGCAAGTCCTAGTTCTTTTTGTATTAAGTATGTTGCGCCTTGTTCGGTTAGTAGTCCTGAAAACTTTTCAGTTTTTGCTTTTATTAGGGCGCGTATTTCTTCTTCACTTTTTCCAGTTTTGGCACATATTTCTTCAATTAGTACTTTGATATCTTTTTCTGTCATTTGTAACACTCTAATTAATTCTCGCACCAAGTGTTTTATAATCTTTCCAGTGTGATTTGCCGGCTGCCGTGTTGCATAATTCCTTTTTTTGGGTTGTGTGGCAAAGTTTGTAAAACGCATAAGTTTGAAAGCCAAAGCAAAGAATTTGTTTTTCAGCAGGCTACTTGCTTAAAAAGTATAAGAAGCATAATAATGCAACACAGCACTTGCCCTGATTTTAAGTTTATGTGCAGAAGCCCATGTTTCAGAGTTTATTAACAAAGCCCAGCTAACATAATCCTTTTTATACTCCGTTTCCTTTATTTTTTTAGTGAGCATTGATGAAGGAAGGCAAAGTTTACACCAAGTTACTTTCACAGTTAAAGGAAGAGGCTGGAATGTTGTTTCTAGTAATAGACCCGCCTAATCAGTCTCCTGCGGATGCCGGTAAAATCGCAGCCATGGCAGAAAAGGCTGGCGCGCATGCTATTGCTGTAGGTGGCTCTCTTGGTGCGCAAGGTAAAATTTTAGATGATTCATTAATTGCTATTAAGGATAAATGTTCTCTTCCAACAATTCTTTTTCCAGGTAATATAGCAACTCTTTCAAAGCTTGCTGATGCAACTTATTTTATGTCAATGTTAAATTCTAATGATCCATACTATATTTCGGGTGCGCAGACAGCAGCGTCTTTTCCAATAAAGAAAATGGGGCTTGAAGTTATCCCCACTTCGTATATTATTGTTGAGCCTGGCCGTGCAGTTGGTTTTATGGGTCGTGCTCAGTTAATTCCTAGAAACTTATCTTATCTTTCAGCAGCAACAGCTCTTGCTGGGCAGTACATGGGTTCAAAACTTGTTATTTTAGAATCTGGCGGGGGTGCGCCAGAGCCTGTTCCAAAAGAAATGATTGCACAAACTAAAGCTTCGATAGAAATTCCGTTAATTATTGCTGGGGGCGTTCGTACTCCTGAATTTGCGTTTGACTGTATTTCAAGCGGAGCAGATATTATTCATGTTGGTAGTGTAATAGAAAAATCAAAATCTGATGCTGAAATAAAATCAAAGCTCGAGAAACTAATTGATGCAGTTAGAAAGGGCGCAAAAGCAAAGAAGTAATTTGAATAATTTTTTTCTTAACTTTTTTGTGTTTTTGTATAAGTTTATTGTATATTGCTTCAAGTTCTACTTCAGTAATTGGTTTTCGACCAATATTGGCTAGTTGTGCATTTATTTCACGAAGTGGGTTTTGACTTTCAAACATCATTTCGTGAAAACTCCTATTCTCTTTTGCATATGTGTTTAGTGCGCCAATAATATGGGTTGCTGTTTTGGTTGTTTTTTCATTTATGATTAGTGCATCAAGTTTTTTTCGCGCAAGGGGGATTGGTTTTCTTTTTCATGAGTTTTTTGTTATTCGTGCGGGCTTTTTATTAATCATTTTTTCTCGCCCCAAATTCTTTTGCAACTTCCATTATCGCTTTTTTTAATGTGGTTTTTTGTTTCCATCCAATTTTTTCAATTTTTCTAGTATCGTAATTTCTTTCTTTACTTATGTGCCTTATATTTTCAAAACTGAGTAGTTTTGCCCCAATTATTTTTCCAAGCAGTATTCCAATTAATGAAGGGATGTGCTTGACTCCTTTTTCAATTCCCCTTTCTTCCTGCACCATTTCACAGAATTCGTTTAGTGTTGGTTTTTCTTTTCCACTTGCGAGGTATATTTCTCCGTTTTTTCCTTTTGTAAGTATTAGTGCAATTGCTCGTGCTAGTTCTTTTACGTAAATTATTTGGTATTTGTTTTTTCCATTGCAGGGTAATGGGTATTTCTTTTCAAGCATTTTAAACATGCTTTTCCAGTATTTGTTTGCACCAAAAATCATTGCGCTTCGAATAACACTTCCTTCAATCTTTCCAGCTTTTATTGCGCCAAGAACAATTCTTTCCCCTTCTATTTTACTCTTTTCATAATTGTTTTCTGCATTTACTGGTGTTTTTTCATTTACCGCTTTGCGTGTGAATCCGTATATTCCTGTTGAACTTAAAAATATTATCTTCTTTACTCTTGCTTTATTTGCAGCTTCAATAACATTTGTAGTTCCTTTTACATTCACTCCCCATAAGTTTGGATTGCTATTTTCTACTATTGCAGCTAAATGTATTATTGCACCTATTCCTTTCATTTTTTGGTTAAGTTGCTCTTCGTTAAGTATGTCTTGCCCGTTTATTGTGTCAAACTCCAAAATATTGTGCCCTCTGTTAGTTAGCTCCTTGCACACGTATTTGCCAACAAATCCTTTTGCCCCAGTTACAAGTACTTTCATTTCTATCACAACCAATTTTTTTAAAATTTCATTTTTTTTCGAAATTACTTATTTATTCTATATTCAAATAAATATAAAAAACAAAAAATCAGGGTATGCAATAGCACCAATTACTCCAACTAATATGAATGGTGCAAAAGGAGGTAATTTCCTTAGTACATAAATTGCTTTAACCCCTGCTTTTTTTAGCAGTGTTTTTTCTTTTTCTCCAATTAATTGTTTATTTCCCATTATTTTCATTATTTTATTGTTATTTCGCCCCTCTGCAATTACTTCATCTTCTTCAAGTTTTCCAATAGTAATTTTTGCTTCAAAGAATTTTTTCCTAATCCCTTCCTGGAAAGCAATGAACATTATTCCAAACATTAATGGTGTCGCAAGTAGTATTGCGCTTTCTACGCTTATCATTTGGTATGTGCTTAACAAAGTAAAATAAATAACAATTACTGCGCCAAGTACTATTGCTTTGATTATTCCATTTTTATTTTCTTTTATTTCCCCCCCGCTTCGCAAGTATTTGCTCGTGTAGTATACTGAGTAAAATATTGTGGCGCTTATTGCCGCAAAGAACATTATTGTAAAAAAATACATTGGGTTGTTTGTGGGGTTTAGTAGTGCAATTGCAGTGAATAGTTTTACGTCCCCTCCGCCAAGTTTTCCAAATTTGTATGCTAAATATAATAATCCAAATACAACAACTCCAAGTTCAAGGTTAATCCATTGTTGTTGGGTTATTGCGAGTATTGCCCCAAGGGCTATCATTGGGTAAGTTATCCAGTCGTAAATGTACCCTGTTTTTGCGTCAGTTACTGCGCCTGTCGCGGTTCCAATTAGTAGTATTGCTTGTTGTATTAATTGAAGCATTAGTTAGGTATGTTTTTGTGCCTTAAATTCTTTCCCTTTAGTTAAAATAAAAAAAGCTTTGGGAGATTTCCCAAAATTAATTGTTTTTATTATATCATCTCAACCTGAATTTCTTCGCGGCTTTTCTTCCCTGCATTTGTCTCATCATGTCTCCGATTCCTTTTTCTCCGAAGTTTTTCATGGCTTTTTCGCTTTGCATGTTTTTGAATTTCTTAAACATTTTTTTCATTTGTTTGTATTGTTTTATTAGTTCGCGCACGTTATCAACTTTTACTCCTGCACCTTTTGCAATTCTTTCTAGTCTGCTTCGGTTGAGTACTTCTGGCAGTACTCTTTCTTGTTCCGTCATCGAGTCTATTATTATTTTAAAAGAATCCATTTTTTCTTGTCCTTGGTCAAGCATTTCTTTTGGCAGTTTTACTGAGAGTCCGATTAATTCAGCTACTTTGTTTAGTGGCCCCATTTTTTTTGTGGCTTTTAGTTGTTCGTAAAACATTCTTAGGTTGAAATTTCCTTTTAGCAGTTGTTCAGGATCTAAATTATCAATTTCTGCTTCTTTTGCTTTTTCAAGTAGTCCTTCAAGATCCCCGTATCCCATTATTCTTGATAAGTATCTATTCGCATCAAATCCTTCAAATTCATTTACCTTTTCACCGGTTGAAATAAAATAAACGCTTGCACCAGTTTCGTTGCACGCTACTAGCGCGCCCCCGCCTTTGCTGCTCCCGTCCATTCTTGTAATTATTACTCCGTTGATTCCTACTGCTTTGTGAAATGCTTGCGCTTGTTTCTTGGCAAGGTTTCCCATATCCGCCCCTATTACGAGCCATTTCTCTTCGCCAATAAATGTATCATCAATTTCTTTTATTTCGCGGGTAAGTTCGTCATCTAGTGCGCTTCTTCCTGCCGAATCGCAGATAATTAAGTTACATCCTTTTGCAGTTAATTCAGTTATTCCTTTTTTTACAACTTTTCCAGCGTTCGTTTCTCCTTTTATTCCAAAGAATTCAGCACCAGCTATTTTTGCGTTTGTTTGTAGTTGTTCAAATGCAGCTGGGCGAAATGTATCTGCGCAAATAACTCCGACTTTTTTTCCTCGTTTTGTATAGTAGTGCGCAAGTTTCCCTGCAGCAGTAGTTTTTCCTGCGCCAAATAATCCGCATAAGAGTATTCTTTTTGGCTCTTCTGGGGCTTTTTTCCCGCCAAGTGTTTCAACTAGTGCATCGTAAGTAACTTTTGTAACATATTCTCTTCTTGATAATTGTCCTTTTATTTCGCCAAATGCATTTTCTTCGATTTTTTTTGATAATGCAAATACTGTTGTAGTATCCACATTTGCGGATATTAGCGCTCGTTGTATTTCTTTGATTACTTCTTTTACAACTTCTTTGTCTACAGTTGCGGCGCCTTGGATTTTGTCCATTGCTTTTCTAAGTGTTTCTCCTAAACCCATTTTCCCACAATCGATTTGTGATGCATAGCATTTTAAAGGTTTAAACCCCTATAATTTTAGGTGATTGTTTTGGATCCTTTGTTGATAGTTCTTGGGATAATTGGGTTAATAGTAGTAGTTGGAATTATTATTTCTATAGTAATTTTCAATTCTTTAGTTACTACATTAAAACAAGTAGAAAATGCGTGGGCGCAGATTGACGTTCAGCTTAAGCGTAGAGCGGATTTAATTCCAAATTTAGTAGAAACTGTTAAGGGTTATGCTAAGTTTGAAAAATCAGTTTTGACTAATGTTACTAATGCAAGAACCGCCATAATGTCTTCTAAATCTCCAAAGGAATCAGCTAAAGCAAATAATATGCTTTCCGGCGCGTTAAAGAGTATTTTCGCAGTAGCAGAAGCGTATCCAACATTACAAGCATCAGAGAACTTCAAAGCGCTTCAGGAAGAGCTTTCAAGTACAGAAAATAAAGTTGCTTTTGCTCGCCAGTTCTACAATGATATGGTGATGAAGTGGAACACAATGATTGCGGTCTTCCCGAATAGTATTTTCGCAAATACGTTCAATATGAATACGCCAAAAGAATTCTTCGAAGTTAGCGAGGGCGAGAAGAAGAATGTTAAGGTTGATTTCTCAGACTTAGGTAAGTGAGGACTTTATTCCTCACTTTCTTTTTTTCTAAAAAAAGGTGTTTGCCGTGACGATGGACTTTTACAAACAAATTAACTCAAACAAAAATGCGACTTATGGGTTGTTCATAGTTTTTTTCATTTTGATTGGAATTCTTTCTGTTGTAATTTCTTTCATTGTGTCTTTTTATTTTTCAGGAGGATTTTTTCCAATTCTTTCAATTTTTGGAATTCTAAGTATTATTTTTGCAATTATTTCTTACTATTCAAGTAATTCTATAATAGTGGCTATTTCGGGCGCTAAGGAAGCTGACTCACAAAAGTTCAAGCAACTTTACAATATTATTGAAGAGTTAACAATTGCTAGTGGGCTTCCAATGCCAAAGGTTTACACAATTGAAGACACCGCAATTAATGCTTTCGCAACTGGCAGGGATCCACAGCACTCAATTGTGTGTGTAACAACTGGTTGCTTAACTCGCCTAAATCGTGATGAAGTTCAAGGAGTTGTCGCTCATGAACTTTCCCACATTCGTTTTTATGATATTCGAACAATGGCAGTGGCTTCTGTTTTAGTTGGCATCGCTGTTCTTCTATCAGACCTAATTCTTCGAATGGTTTTCTATTCTAGGGGAGGTAGTAACGATTCAAAAGATAATGGAATTTTTATTGTTCTTCTAATAGTTGGAATAATTCTTGCAATTCTAACTCCAATTATTGCACAAGTAATTAATTATTCCATTTCGCGTAAGCGCGAGTTTGCAGCAGATGCTGGTGCGGCTGAGCTTACTCGTAACCCTCTTGGTTTAGCTAGTGCTCTTGAAAAAATTTCAAAGGACACGGAGCCTCTTGAAGCTGCAAATAAAGCAACTGCGCATCTGTACATCGCTAACCCTCTCAAGGGGCAAAAGCTTTGGATGATGAGTCTCTTCTCAACTCACCCCCCAATTCAATCCCGTATAGATGCTTTGAAAGGAATGAAATAAAGTAGTTAGGCTTTTCCCGTTTGATAAAGTCACCTTTTTATACTTTATTTAGCAACAACCTTGTATGATTCAAAGATATTCTTTTGTAGTTATTTTTGCAATATTGCTGTTTAGTTTAGCTTTTGCAGATATTGGGCCAAGTCCTTCTTACACTTTTTCAATTTCAAATGCAGCAGATTATCCAGGTTATACTTTTTTTTATTCAGGTAATATTTGGCAGGATAAATTGAGTCCAATAACTGATAATACTGGGGTTTACAAATTTAATACAACCATTAACATTTACGCAATAAAATCAGATTTAGTTAGTGGTTTAAATGGAAACCAGATTGATAAAAACACATTTTTAAATGATTTAATAGAATCTAATGTGGTTAAACTTGGTGGTGGGCACACAACTTTTGCAATAAGCTCTTTTGATGAGGCTAATAAAAGTTTTGTTGTTTCAGTAAATAATTTTGCCCCCGATACTGCATATCCAATGAAAGTATTATTTTCTGACCCAGTTGGTTTAATCTTTTTAGCAGTTATTATTTGTATAGTTGTTCTTGGAGTATTTTTTGTCTTTAAAAGATTTAGGAAATCTAAATGAATCTAATTATTGATTTTTTAGTCGCATTTGTTCTCACTATTCTAATTGAGTCGATAATTCTCTTTGTTTTTGCCAAATCCGCTTCTGTATCCATAAAATATTCAGTTGTTTTAAACTCATTGACTCATCCACTTTTTTGGTTTTTAATGATTTTTATATTTTTTGAAAACTTTATCGCGTTTTTGTTCTTGGAGTTTGTAGTTTTTATTACAGAAGGATTTTTGCTTTGGAAAGTTTTTCGCTTTAGTTTTAAAAAAGCGTTTGTAATTTCTTTTTGCACGAATTTTATTTCTGCAATGATTGGGGTAATTATATAGCTCTTCAAATTATCCTTTCCAGTACAAATTCTGGTGTGAATTCTTTAAAGTCGTCGTATCCTTGCCCTGTTCCCACAAACACAATTGGTTTTTTCATTTTGTATAATAAAGAAATTGCTGTTCCGCCTTTCGCATCTGTATCAATTTTGGTTAAAATAAATCCATCTATTCCAATCATTTCTTCAAATTCAGCTACTTGTTCGAGTAGTGTTTGTCCTACGTATGCTTCGCCCACGTATAGTCTCAAATCAGGTTTTGCCACTCTTTCAATTTTTCGCAGTTCTTCCATCAAGTTCTTATTAGTTTCTTGTCTTCCAGCGGAATCAATTAGTACTACGTCAATTTTTCCTGCTTCTGCGGCTTTAATAGCATCAAATGAAACTGCCGCTGGATCCGCGCCGTATTGTTGTTTTATTACTCGTACTCCAAGTCTCTTTGCGTGTTCTTCTATTTGATCAATTGCTCCTGCTCTAAATGTATCTCCAGCAGCTATTACGCTGGTTAAATTATTTTTCTTAAAGTAATGGGCTAGTTTTGCTATGCTGGTGGTTTTACCTGCTCCATTTGGCCCAATCATTAGAATTACTAGTGGTTTTCCTTCGTTTTTCTTCTTAGCTGCCTCATCAAGCAAGTTTATTGTTTTGGTGTGCATCATTTCTGTTAGTATTTCTTTTATTTGTTCTTTCAAATATTCATCTAGTCCTTTAGCAGAAACTTTTTTTCCAACAAGCCTTGATTTTATTTGTTTTACTATTTCGTTTGCTGCATCAGCTTCTACATCGCTTTCAATTAAGCTTAGTTCTAGTTCCCAAAGTAAATCATTAATATCTTTTTCAGCGATTTCTACTCCGCCAAATAAAAATCCTTTTATTTTGCCGCCAGCTCCAACATGTGCTTTTAGTTCTCTTTTGTCTTCTTCTAGAGTTTTAATGTGAATATCTCTTGTTTTTTCTCTTGAAATTTCTTCAGTAATTTCTTCTTGTTCTTCAGTTTCTTCCTCTTTTTCGAGTTCTTCTTCCACGTCTTCCTCAATTTCTTTTTCTTCTTCTGTTTTTTGTAATTTTATTTCCTCTTTTTCAATAATTTTTTCTTTTGCATCTTCTGTCTTTTTTTCTTCTTTTTGAGTTTCTTTAATTTCTTCTTCTTGTGGTTTTTCTTTCTGCTCTTCTGTTTGGTGTATTTCTTCTTCTAATACTTCTTGGCTGACTTCGTCTTCTTCTCCTTTTAGTTCACCTTCAATTTCTTTAAACATTTTTGCTTCCATTTCAGCAGCTATTTCTTCGTTTGTTTTTTTCTTTCCCTTATCTTCTTTTTTCTTTTCTGGTTGTTTAGTTTCTTTTGCGCTTTTTCCTTCGGTTGTTTCTTGCTTTTCTTCTTTTTTCTTTCCAAGTCCGAATAATTTTCCAAATAATCCTGTTTTTTTAGTTTTAGAATCAGCGTCTTCCTTATTTTTTTGAGTATCCTTTTTTTCAGTTATTTTGTCTTCTTTTTTCTTTTCTTCTTCAGCTATTGGTTGCTCTTTTTTTACGGTTTCTTGTTTTTTTTGATTTTGTTTATCCAAAGTCTCTTTATTTTCTTCTTTTTTTGGTGCTTCTTTTGCCACTTCTGTCTTTTTTTCTTCTTTTGGTTTTGCTTCCCGTGTTTCTTTTTTTATTATTTCTTCTTTAGGTTGTTGGAGTTCTTCCTCTTTTTTTGTAGCGGTGGCTTTAACCTTTTTTCCAAAGTCAGCAATTTTTTGTTTGAGGAATCCAAACATTTTGTTTCACTTCAAAAGAATTTGTTTTTTCTACTTTGATATTCGGGGAGGCATTGAATTTGTCAGTCTTCGTTTTTCTGCTTCTATTTGTCTTAATATCCCTATAATATCAGTTAGTCTTGCTTTGCTTGCTTCTGTTTCTCTTTGCAAACTATCACATTGTTTTTTTATTTGTTCTTCTCTTGTATTTAGCCATTCGATTGTGTCTTCAACATTCTCTTCTTTATACGCGTTTTGTGCAAACCCTCTTTTGCATTTCTTTATGTTTTCTGCGTTTACTTCAATTAAAACAGAATCTCCAATATTCACCATTATTTTTCCTTTGTTGTTTTTTAGTTCTTTTAAAGTTTCTTTTGCGATTGTGGTTTCTGAAAGGGCCATGAGTACTCTGTCGAGTAAGTTCTTTTTGTTCTTAAATTCAGCGTCTTCTTGCTGTGCCATTTGTGTGAGCTGTTGTTCTGTTAGCTGCATTGACTTTTTTTCGTTTTGTTCCGTCATTTCATCGCCTTAATATCTTTAATCAAAATATACATTCTTTTTATTCCTTGTTTGCTTCCCATTTGAGCAAATATTTTTTCTCTTGCCATTTTTTCGTTTTCGGCGTCGATACTAGTTTCAAATGGTGTTGTTTCTCCTTTGCTTAAAAATGACCCTGTTGCATTATAATTCATAATTGTCCCCTTCATAGTGTATTTCTTCTTGGCAAGGAATAAATACTTAACCAATTGCCAAATCAAATGTTTTTTCACTCTGTGCGACAAAATTAGCGTTTATTGTTCCAGAGCTTCTTCTATTCGGTTTATTTCAAATGGTGTTGTTCTTTCGCCAAGTATTATGCCTTTTTTGTTGGCTATTACTGAATTTCTAACAAATGAATCCCCAGTATTTGCAGTTGATGATCCGCCTTTTACTCCAAGTGTTTCTTCAATTTGCATTGCTTCTTCTCTTGTAGTGTTTGGGTTAACTAAAAATCCTCTATTTGTAGCAACGAGTGCTGAACCTACTACTTCGGTTCTCGCAATATTCATTTGTGTGATTTTGAGCCCGCTTTTTTTTAGTTCTAGTACTGATTTAGTATCAAGTGATCTCGAAGCAATTGCGCCTAAATCATTTAGTTCGCACAAGTTTCCAAAAGCATTTTCTGTGTTTAGTACTATTGCTTTGATTTCTTTTTCAATAACTTCAAGTTCATTGCTTTGTACAAAGTTTGGTAAGTAAATATGTTTGTTGTTCATTTTAGAAAACACGCTTAGTAGCGAGCTTCCGTATATTGTTGTTTTAACTGTTTTTACATCTAGTACTTTTGCTATTTCGTCTTCGGTTTTTTTATCTATTTGTGCTGGTAAAAATGCAAGCGTGTCGTTGCATATTCCAAACAGCCCTGCGTAGTTTGAGCCCATTATTTTTATTCTTGTAATATTCATCAAATCACAATAAGCCTTATTCCCTTAATTAAGGTTTCTATTATAAAAAAAGAAAAGACTATTCCTATTCGCTTAAAAAACCCTTTTTTAGTTTTGTGCTAGTTCTTTGTGTTAATTATTTTTTGCCAGGTTCTTTTTTAGTCTCAGCTTTTTTAGCTTCGTGTTTCTTATTTTCTTCTTTCTTTGAAGTTTCTTTTGTGCCTTCGATCTTTTTTTCAGTCGTTTTGTCTTCTTTTTTAGTTTCAGTTTCTTTTGCTTCGGGTTTTTTAGCTTCTTCTTTTTTTACGTTTTTCTTGTCTTGTTTTGCAACGTATTTTTCAGTTGGTAGTAATATTATTGCTCTTCCTTTTTCGTTAACAACTTTTATTGTCATTTTGCGTGGAGCGTTGTATTTTCCTCTGCCCCAGATTAGTTCGTTTACTGCGTTACTTACGCTTGCGTCTTTTAATCTTGTTTCTTTGTACACTGCTTGTATTAGCATGTTTTTTGCGCTAATGGCTCTTTTTGTTGCTGGCTTTAAGTGCGCTTTTTTTAAGTTTATTATTATTGTTCTTTCTTTGAATTCTTGAGCCATATTATTCACCTTTCTTCCTTTTCAGGTACTCTTTTTGAGTGTTTTTTGTGGTCGCCGCTTTTGTTTTTCTTACTTTTTTGTTTTTGCATTGCGGCATTGAATTTCATTTTCATATCAATTGTTTTCCAAGTTCTTTTTTGTTTTGTTGTCCAGAGTCTTTTTCCTGCTTTTTGCATTAGCCATACTGGTGCGTTAGTAAGTCCTGACCCGATTTTCTTTCTTTCACTAATCATGAAGTCTTTGAACTCTTCTTCTTTGTGTCGTGCCATTACTTCTCACCGTCCCCTTTTTTCTTGCTGGACTTTTGTGTTTGTTTCTTATCTTTTTCTTCGCCGACCTTTGCTTTTGGTGTTCCTCTTTCTGCGTGGCGTAGTGTGTCTTGGACTTCTTTCTTCTTCTTTTCGTCGAAAGCTTTTCTTGCTTTTGGTTGTGGCAAGTATTTTCCTTCATTCCAGTTTTTCTCAGTTATTTTTGACATTTCATTTAGTAATCTAAATCCTTTTACGCTGATTTTTCTTCCCTTTGGTTTAGCTTTTTCCAAGTATCCTGCCTTTTCCAAGCTTTGTACTGCTGTGCGTATTACTTTTCCACTTGCTTTGTAGTGGTGTTCTTTCTTTAGTCCTCGGTTTCTTCTTCCACCATAGTAAGTTCGTAAAGCTTCAGTTCCTATTACTCCCCATTTGTTTGCGCGGTATAAAATGCTAGCCATTCTTACAAAGAACCAATCCATTCTTTGTGGTGCGCGTTCGTTGTGCATCCCAGTTTTAACATAATCAGCCCATTCGGGTTTCTTTATTTCTTCGCCGAGTTTCTTTGATGTTTCTTCGATTAAGTACTCTGCAGGTACATCAGTTATTCCCATTATTTTCACCTTGACAATATTTTTATCGCAAAAATCTTGTTTTTGCAACGCTCGCAAAATGCTTTCATTTTGCTCGCCAGTCTAAAATGCTCAATCCTTGAGGAGAGCTATGAGACTTCTAACTAAAGACCTCTAAATAAGGTTTATAAAGGTTGGTAACTGTCTATAAAAAAGTGCTTCCTTTAGGAGAATTTCGAGTTTTACTGCGTTTTTTGGGTTTCTTTAGATTTGATCCCGAACTTTTTAATAAACCCACATTCATCGCATTTAACTTCTAGTAAAGGCGCTTTTTTTGTTTGTTTTACATTTAATGAATAGCATTTTTTACAGTATTTTTCTTTTAGTTCCTTTGGAATAGATACTCTTGTTTTTTCTCCGATTCTTTTAGCGAGTTGTAAGTATCTTTTTGAGTATTCGTTATTATTTTGTGCAAGTTCAAATAATCTATATATTCTCTCAAGCGCAATCTTTTGATTTCCCTTTAGTTTTTTTTCTTTTAGAGTTTTGTCAGTTGTATTTTCGTTTTCTTCTTTCTTATTTAAATTAGTTTTATTTTTTTCGGATGCTTTTTTTATTATTGTTTTTAGTTAAGAAACAATTAAAATTAGGTGTTATTGTCGCTTAATAATTTTTTTTAAGGGTTCGCTAAATTCTATTTTTTCAAATTTTCCTTCACCCAAAAATTCTACTTTTGCTTTCACAGTTAGTTTATTTAGTACTATTGGTATCCAGTGTTCGTCTCCGTCCCACATTTCAGTTAGGGGGAGTTTTTCTATGTTAAACCAGTTGGGTTTCATTTCTTCAGTTTCTATCGCTTCGCCAAATTCTTCAAGTATGAATATATGTACATCTTGATCATATTCAGGTTTTTGAAGGAACTTAAATTCTATTACTCCTAGGGGCAATAGTTTTTCTTCACTAGTTTGTATTTTTGATTCTTCAAATAGTTCTCTTACTGCAGCTTCTTTTATCGTTTCGCCTTTTTCAACTTTTCCGCCGTATCCGTTCCACTTCCCTTTTCCAAATCCTATTTTCTTCATGGCGAGTATTGTCTTAGTTCCCTTTAATAAGAAAACAAGCGTGTGGTCGTTCATAAATAATTTGAATTATAATATATTTTATGCTTTTCTATGATTCGTAAATAGTTTTTGATTAATAAAAAGTATAATTTATTTGGTGCGCCCGCGGGGATTCGAACCCCGACCAAGAGCTTGGAAGGCTCTGATGCTAGCCATTACACTACGGACGCAAATCTAAATTCTTTGTCTAAAGGCACTTTGCCCGTTTTTTTAAAAATTTCGTATTTTAGGCAGTGCTTATAATTATTCGGTTTAACAACCTTAAAAAAGGTATCCACGTGCTTCTGGTCGTAAATATAAACGCTCTTTCCAGAAAGTGATGCTTTGAAACCTAGTTTAGTCAACGAGTCTTTTATTTGCTGCAAAAACTTGGGCGAACAGCTGATGAACTCCACTACTGCGCTATTTTCTCTTTTTCTATGGAAACTGCCATCTGTATCAAAAACGCCTCTTATAAACGCACAAAGGAAAGCGCCGTTTTGGCTGACGCTTTTCGGAATAAAAATCCTATTTTTTCTATCCCCCTTTGCAATACCCTGTGATTCCAAATAATCAGCAAGCTCTTTTGAATAAATTTGGCAGCGTATGCCGCCATTTCGAATGCTGATAGTCGTTTTTGCCAAAAATAAATCAGCGAACATATTTCTAACAACCCGTGTTACATAATCAAAATCAGTAGTGGCGTCGCAGGTTATGCAAACTCGATGGTTTTTTGGATCAATGTTGCCGTCTCCATCAAGTGCGCCGAGAAATTCTGCTAATTCTTTATTCAGTTCTGGTTTGCGAATGTCCTTTTGTTCAAAGTTCGCCATTTTAACAGTTTTAAGTTTTTCAAGACTCTTTAAATCAAAATTTTTCTGTTTTGCAAGTTCAATTAACCTGTGTTGAGGCAACCTGCTTTTTTCTTTGAGATAAAAAAAAATCATTCTATTTTTAACCCCGAGAATTTTTGCAATTTCCTTCCAGCTTATGCCTGAACTTTCTTTTATATGTTTGAGCACTTGTGCTTGTTGCCCAGAGCCTATTTCTAAGTATAACTGGTTGGGCATGAAAAATTTTCGATTAACTCTCAATAAAAATGTGTGTCAACCTTTTTGCCGGCGCGGCAGTAATTGTTTTTAACCCCCTAGTGTATTAGTGTGTTGGTGTTTGTGTTGCGTGGAAAGTTAATAGTTGTTGAGGGTGGGGATGGTGCTGGAAAATCGACTCAGCTTGAACTTCTAGTAAAGCGCATTGAATCAGAGGGGCGCACAGTTGAGCATTTGCATTTTCCAAAGCACGAGTCAAGGTTTGGGAAAGTTGTTGATTCTTATTTGCGGGGCGAACTTGGTTCAAAGGATGCTCTTCCTCCGGAGTTTATTGCTTTATTATATATTACTGATTTTTACGAATCAAAGAAGTATATTGAGGATTCTCTTGCGCAAGGGAAGGATATTGTTCTTTCACGTTTCTTTTCATCTACCTTGAATTATCAGGTTGCGCTTGAAAAGAATGATAAGGAGTCTTTATGGAGTTGGATTAGATTTGTTACAAGTCGTCTTCCTCAACCGGATTTGGTTTTAGTTCTTGATGTTCCTCTTGATGTTTCAAAAAAATTTATGGATAATGCTAATCGTGCGGAGAGTTATAAGCACGAGGTAAAAAAGGATCAGCATGAATCTGATTTAAAATTCCAGCAGCTTGTTCGTGACGAATATGAGCGTAATATTAAGCGTCTTGGTTGGAAGCGAGTTGATTGTACAAGTAATGGTACTCTTTTAGGAATTAACCCAATTCATGAGAAGGTTTGGGCGTTGGTCAAGAGTTGTATTGATGAGAAAATTAGTTTAAAGAAGTTTTTTTAATGGTTTTTTTATGAGCGGCGCGTTTATTGTTTTTGATGGTCTTCCAGGTTGTGGCAAGTCCACAATGATTAGAAAATCTTTTGAATATATTTACGGTAAGAGTAAGAAATATGATAATATTTTAGTTACTGATGAGCCCACTAATGGCCCCCATGGTCAAAAACTCCGCGAATTATTTAAAAAGCAAAAATCATCTTCAGATTTTGCTGATGAGATTTTTGAGTTGTTTGTTCTTGATCGCAAGTGGCACATTGAAAATATAATAATTCCTTGTCTAGAAAAGAATTTTGTTATTTTGTGCGACAGGTACAAGTATTCAAGTATTGCTTATCAGACTGTTCAAGGAACTGATTTTAATAAAGTGTTTTCTGCGCACAAAGATTTTATCGCACCCGCCCTTTCGATTATTCTTGATGTTTCGCCTTGTGTTGCATATGCGCGCATGAATTCAGAAAAATCTGAAAAGAGAAAAGAAAGCGATAAATTTAGGGACTTAGAATTTATTTCGTCTCTGAGAGATTATTTTGTAAAACTCCCTTCTTTGCTCCCGAACGAAAACATAAAAATAATTGCTGCGGATGTTTCTGCTTCGGATGTTTTTGCAAATATTAAGATTGAGCTTGACAAAATGTTATTCTAATTTTTGCTTTATAGTTATTTTTGGACAACTTTTCTTAAAAGCAAGGTTTTTATATTACAAAAATCATCCTTAATGGTATGAATTTTGATAGTATCATTCGTTCTTCGTATTCCTGGCTTTCAGCGACAAATATCCTTTGGTTCATAGCATTTTTCTGGATCGCACTTCCAGTAATCACTATTCTGCCTCCAATTTTTACTGCAGGGCAAATTTATTCACAAGTCACAATGCCAGTTGCTGTTTTATTGTATGATGTTTTGTATATTACTTTAATTTTTGGAGTAATTTTACTAATCCAAAATTCTCTTTTAGAAAAACACAATAAAGTGGCAAATCTTAACACTAGAAAAGTAATAGATTTGGTATTTTTAGTTTTTGTTGAGTTAGGATATATTTTAATTTGGAATATTAGTGCAAAGCTAAGAAAGTTCCAGATTCTTTTGATTATTTCGTCAGCCCTATTAGGTTATTTGTTTTTTATATCTTCGGATGTGATTGCATTAGTACTTTTCGCTTGGAGTTTACTTGGTTATTTTTCAATAGTTATAAGAAATATGGTGATGGTTTTTTTCTCCACCACAGTTTTTTGCAAAAATGAAACAATTGGAATTAAAGCTGCTATTAAGGAATCTTGGGCAGTTACTCAACACAGAGTTGCTGATACATTTTCTTCAATAATAGTGAGTGCTTTTTTAGCATTTGTTTTATTCGCTTTTATTACTCTTGCGCTTGGTGCTTTTTCTTCAATTCTTCTTCGCTTTTTCTTTATTGATGGCGTTGCAGTTTCGCTAGGGATAAAGGTTGCGACAGCGTTTGGGCTTGGTATTGCATTAATTGCGTACCATTTCATGATTGCTGAAGTTTATACTCAGCTTGAAAAGCACAAAGCAGCTTCATCAAGTATTAAGCGAATTCTTTCAAGAAGAGTTCTTTCTCCAAAGAGTAGTAAGAACATTTCTCCTCGCAGATCATTTGCTAAGAAGAAAACAGTAAAGAAAAAGTCAAGGCGCTAGAATGCATTTCTTTTTTTAAAATAATTTAATTATTTAATTATTCGACTTCGCCCGGTAAATATTTTGGGTTAAATGTATTTATTTAGGCCTATTCCCGTTGTACAAACTATTGACTTTGTATTCCAATAACAATCTATTTGATTTGAATAATTTTATATCAAAAAATGCATCTGAATTACAATCAAGTTCGTTAAATTGCTCACAATGGCCCAGTTTTTTCAACAACCCCTTCTCCGTTATCTGTTGGTTGGGCAATAACCCTTGGCGCAAATAAATAAATTACTACTAAAATAATAATTAGAATAACTACTCTAGTAATAGTAAGTTCTTTTTGCTCATAACTTAAATAACTAATTCAAGATTAAATAGTTCTTATTTTTGTTTGGTGCTGTGCGTATTGAACAAAGTATGCTATGCGCTCGCACGCAAAGTACTAATAATATATTATTTTTGTAACATTTTTTTCATTGTGTTTGTGGGAAATAGTCGGGCTAGTACTTCTTGTCTCCATTTAGTAAATTTTTCAATACACTCCTCACAGACATCTATTTCGTGCGCGTTATCAATTTTGAAATGATTAAATTCAGGAAAATAATTTTTGATATGTTCTTCACACAATATACAATTCATATTTTTTTCACTTTTTATTATTTCAGAATATGCCATAAATAGCCTTGGTAGATTGAACCTTTTTATTATAATGCGACCGCCGGGAATTGAACCCGGGCCCCGTCCTTGGCAAGGACGAATCATAACCACTAGACAACGATCGCTTATTTGTTATTTTAAATTCGCCTTTGGCGCATTTAGCACTTCAAGTATCTCGTTTTTGGTATTGTTTTTAACTGTTTGTGTGGGGGGCTTTGGGGTGAGTGTTTTTGCGATAGTTATACAAAATAGTTCCTTTCTTGTGCGTTAAATTATACGTATCTTTTGTTTACTAGGAACATTCCAAATAGACTTACAATGATCCCTGCTAATATGCCTAATATTATTGCAACTGGGGTATCAACTATTTTTTGAATGACTCCCTTTTCTTCTCCCGGCGCTAGTTTTTGTTCTATTACATTGCTTGCACGTGGTGTTATGGGCGTGGTTGATTTTGATTTTACTGGAATTATTTTTGTAAAAAATAGTTTATTTGGGGTCGTGATATTAATATCATAAGTAGTCATTTCATAGTTTGCCATTTCTTTAGTGACTGTTTTTGTGCTAAACGCAGGTATATTTTCGCTTTCAGTATTGCTGTAATTAGCCCCTTGTATTTTTATTTGAATGTTTTTATCTTCAGAGTAGTAGTTTGTTGACGTTATTTGTATTTTTAGGGTGCCTTCGTGTGCTATTGGAGTAATATCCTCAACAACAAGGTCTCCGTCGTCAATAGTATTTCCAGGAACAACAGTGACTTCTTTTTCGTATGGTGTTGAAAGGCTATTGAATACAAGAGTTCCTTTTGCAAGTTGGTTGTCTTCTAAAAATATTTTTGGCATGACTTTAAAAATAAAAGTTTCGTTTTCTCCAGCTTCAAGTATTGCTGATTTTTTTTTATCCTGAACAAGAACGTCTTTAATATCTCGGATTCTCACTGGAATTGATAACAAGCTTGTTGTGATGTTTGTTATTGTTATGGGCACCGCATTCCAAGTTCCTGCAGTTAGGTTTGTGATGTTTGAATCTATTTGTACATTTGCCATATATGCTTTACTTATTATTTTTACATATGGGAGATCTTCAGGATTTTCTATTGTGCAGGTTGCTGTCCCTGGATAGAAGCATTTTGCTTTTGAGTTTGTTACATCGTCAAAAGAACCCAGCTTTAAGTGCATTGCATCAACGAACCCAGCTTCGCGAAATGTTGGGTCACTTGGAATCCATTTTTTTAATTTTTCATGGTATACTTCTATCCACGCATGGTTTCCCCAGTCTAGTCCATCATAAGTAAGTCCTATAGCAAGTCTTGTTGGTATTTTTTTTGCACGTAGTATTGCGGCGCCTAGATTTGCGAATTCATCACACACCCCTTTTTTATTAATTAGTGTTTGGACTGCGGAGTATTGTTCGAGGTAATATTTTCTAAAATCATCCCCTGATGCATATTCTACGTAGTCATTTACCCAATCTACTGTTTGGTTTAGCGTTGAAACAAAGCTATTTCCAACTATCTTGTTTTTTGTCAGGGTTAGTATTTCAGTGGAGGTGCTTTCAACTTTTTCGCTTGGTTCAGTGTATGACTTCACATTCTCACTCGATTCATTAATATCATAATCAGTAACTCCAAAAACAAGTGCTTTTCGTGTTACACTCGCTGATATTTCATAGTTAAAATCCCCGTTTTCATTTATGTGGAACAGCAAATATTTGTTACCAAACTCATCGAGTATGTGTTGCGGGTAAATAATTTTTCCGTTTATTACCATTTCTTCTTTAATTACTGTTGCCGTTTGAAATTCAGTGTTTTGAAAAGTAATGGTTTCAATTCTTGCTTCTTCCCCATCAATAAGTCCTGATACATTTCCATGCCCTTTTATTGTGGCTTCTGCAGTTAATTCTCCAACAGTAGTTGGGTAAATTATTTCTTGTGCAAAAGTATTGGCGGTTAATGTTATTAGCGCAAGTAGAACTATTATTTTGAAATACTTCATGCAACCAATTAAGTTTTCTGTAATTTATAAGGTTTGCTTGTCTATTTTAGTAATTGCCAAGAATTAATTTTGGCGTAACCAAATTCAGAAATCGATTTTTTATTTGGGTAAAATTAGGGTAATTATGGCTATTATCCGATATAATAATTTATTAAAATAAATTATTTCATGGGCCCGGCCGGATTCGAACCGACGACCCCCACCTTGTAAGGGTGATGCCATACCGTTAGGCTACGGGCCCATTTATTCAATAAGGTTACTTTGTTACCTTAGTAAATAAAAGTCACGAGAGTGTTTTTTTAAAGGTTGTCTTTAGCACATTTTTTAGTTTCTTTAAATGATTATTTTAGCCCCGCATTTCGCATCCCGAAGGTTTAAATAGTCCATTTTCCTATTGGCAATGGTGATGTTTTTGCGCAAAACAATTTTGCTAAGGCTTGGGGGGACGAATTTCCAGTGGACGCAGGTTCTTGGGGTTTTTCTTACAATTATTACTGTGTTGATGTTAGTAAAGTCAGCCGCAGTAATGTTTGACTCTTGGCAGTCAGTTCGTGACTATAATAAGTGTGTTGAGTTTTCAGGAGTAAAAGACTTAGAAACTTTAACTGGCACAGATCAGTTGCTTGCACAGATGCGTTTTTC
>JBAXCL010000006.1:0-21918 GCA_037141515.1 archaeon | reverse complement strand
TTCTCAGCCGAACACCTAAAAATAGACCATTTATAAAGTTTTGTCCCAAAGCCTTTCCGCTTTGTTTATGGTTTATCAAGTACTATTGCGCAACATGGTTTTGCATCTCCGCAATAATTACCTAAATCACTAGCATTTACATTGAACGAAGAATCAAGTAACTCAAGTGCTGATACAGCTTCTGCTGCAGTAGCACCACAGATTACCTGTGCTCTTGCGGTTAATGCTGTTGAGCCGGTCCAAGACATGTAAGATACTTTTGTTCCATTAGAACCATCTGAAACATCTACTTTTAGCAAATCATTATCTTCAAACATTCCTTTAAAGAACATTATTGATGATGCATCAAGATCAGTTTTTGTTGCAAAGTTAGTTGCTCTAACTGTAACACCTGATTTTACTTGAAATTTATCTGTTAAAGTTTGACCTGATGGTGCAACTGTTTTTAATGTAGTTCCAATTGCGTTCAATGGATCATTATTTGTACTAAACATTACGCCACTTATTACTGAAAGTAGAATAATTAGTATTGCAAAAGCTACAACTCCCGCAATCATTAGTTCAAAAACACTAAATGCCTGACCTTTATTATTAAGCATTAAATCACCTTGCAAATAGAATTCCTTTGAAGTATTTAAACATGCGTTTTTTAGAGAATTTTAGCTAAAAATTATGCGTATAATTGTAAAGAATTCCATGAATGAATTCGGTTGAATTATAGAAGTTATTTATCGAAGAATATATTTTTATTTAATATCTTTTCCAAATGCTATTAAGCAGGTAAAGCAACAATCTGCTTCGGTTTCTGGAGCAATTTTTGGGTTACAAGAATTAGCATTTGATGAAGATTTGCATTGAATATTTACTTGAATTGTAAGATTTTGAGTGAATTGCACTCCTGCAGGAACTCCGTCTTTTGTAAGAATGTTCAATGAAGCGCCTCTTGCATCAAATGAAAAGCACTTTGCGCCTTGGCCAGTCCAATCCTGTGCAAATGCTTGATTTACAACAAATCCTTTTGCAAAAGTCAAGTCGCCTGTTTTAACTATTTTTCCGTCTGGAGAGGATACAGCATCATTCATTGAGTTTATCAGATCGACGCGGGATTGTTCTATTACTTGGTTATTGAAGTAGCTTATCATCGAAATTATTATTAGAAGTATTGCCATTCCCACTACTGAATCAATTAGTAATCGAAAAACTGCTTCGCCTTGTCCTTTTTCATTCATAACAAACACAATCAAATTTTAAATACTCACAAAATCATCGCAATCAAATTTTGAACAATTACCTAACCATCATCATGCTTATGGCCATATTTGCAACGATTGTTGTAACTAAATAAACAGCCATTGCTATTGGAAGCGCTTTTGCAAGATTTATTTTGAATACTAAGTCATTATCTTCTTTGATTTTTGAAGTGAAGTAAGTTAGAATTATTACTATTAGCGCAACGTATGTGCCGATTATTATTAAGTACTCTAATGGAGTGGCAAAGGATTTGAAGGATTCAATATTTACTTGGAAGATAGAATTTAGATTCGTTGGGAGCGAGCCACCCGCAATACCTGCAACGTCTTCAGTAACAGTACCGCCTGATTGTGGAGAAGCTACTACTCCGGCAAGCGTCATTAGCACAACTTTCTGCAAGGCGGTGGTAATTCCAAGCACCATGGGTGCGATAAAAAGCGCCATTGTTTGCATTGTAGTAGTTACGTCGCTCACCATATCCTTTAGGGCTTTATTTACTTTATCCATATTTTCCATTTGCAACGAGAGTGACATTAGTGTTCGGCTAGCTACTTCAACACCAAGATTTACAGAATCTACTAATAGGCGCATTGCGGTGTAAAGTATTTTTGATGGTATGCCGCGCATTGCCCCGTATGTTGGGTCAAACACTGCGCTTTCAAGAGGTAGCCCCATCAACTCAATATTTTCAACTGTTTTTCCAAATATTCTTTTGCTAATTAATAAATTCGGAAGGAAGTCCTTCGCTTGTTTTAGTGCATTCTCAACGGGTTTATTCTCACCCATTCTCGAAGCAATCATATACATGGATTCTTTGAACTCGTCCTCCATTTGGATAATTTGAATCTGCGCTGCACGTTTGTAAATACTTTTATAGAAAATAATAAACGAAATCGTCCCAACTATTGAAAGTATTGCCCCAGCCCAGAAAATATATTTTGTTGTATCATTTTTTGGTGATGAAGTAAAATCAATTTTTTCTTTAAGTACTTCTTTTTCTGCCTGCGCAGCTTTTGTCCCACCGGCTATTTTCTCAAGATACGCAGTTCCTTTTGAAAAGTCTGTTATTTGTAAAACATATAAATCATAAACAACTTTTTCAAAGTGGTCCTGTCCGCCGCTTAAATCTTTGAAAACTTCCGCCCCTTGCTTATCTGCGGGAATTATTTCAATTGGCGCGATATATACTCCATCAGTTGGCGGAAATAAATGCTTTGGAGGAATTCCTTCAAATGAAATAAATAGCGATGCGCTTATGCCGACTACTAAAATTATTATTGCAATCAAGCGAATATCAAGACTTCCTTTTCCAATCAACATACTCCATTTTGGAGGCACCCCTGCGAAATCGTCAGGGATTATTGGGGGCTCGTAAGTTGGGGGTCTTTTTTTAATAACATTTTTTGCAAAAGAAAATGCTACTAATGGAATCATTATTACATAAACAAAAACAAGTACGGGAGTAGTTGCAAATGGCAAGCTTGAAAAAGCGCTTCCAATTGGAAGAATTATTACTAACAAGAGCGGCAAGAGCACCCCGATATAGAATAGCATTACAGATGGCTGGTTTAGGCTTCTTGCGTAATCACCCATTTTTTCTTTTACGCTATCAAGAACATCCATCATGGTTTTGTCTAGAATTTGGTACCTCTTTGATTCGCTTGGCTCCATTACACTTGCGCGGATTTTCATTAATGCTTCTTTTAATTCAGTAGAATATTTTCCCCAGTGTAGCGCCATCATATCAAGCCCTTCACTAATTGAAGAGTACATTCCAATTTGGAAATCCCAAATTAGGCGCTTAAAATCGTCAGCAACTTTTCCTTTCCCGTGCTTTGCAGAGAACTCGATTGATTTTTCTAAATTTGGAACAAGCTTCATTGACATTATTAAATACCCAACCATTTCTGGAACATACGTTAGCGCGCGGGTACGTTCATCATCTGCAGCATTCATCGGATAGAGGTAAATTAAAAATGCAATTACTCCGCCAACACCAAGTACTCCGCAAGTTATTAGAAGAACAATCATTCCAGCAATATCAGGTAATGCGTCTTGAAGTAACCCAAGCCCAATTGGTTCAGCCATTCCTAAATCAAGTTTTAGCCCGATGAATACTGCAATTATTGTAACAATTATTGCTGCGATTACACCAATAACAAAAACTCCTTTTACCGCGGACATTAATTCTTGCGGAGAGAGGCGCCAACCCAAAAAATTTATCGCTTCTTTTTGTTCGTCGCTAAATACTGCGTTCGCACCAAGTCCAGCGAATTGCGCGTGCATTCTTTTACAAAAAGTAACAAAATCAGGGTTCTTTTCCACACCCGCTTTTGTTTCGCCTTCAAAGGTTTCTCCTAACGCAGTTATTCCGCTGTAAAGCTGACCCGGAGTGGCTTCATAAGAAAACTTTTTTTGCGGAGGCAATCGAACACCGAAAATAATAGTAATTTGTACTATAAAAATGCATTGCAGGCAACAGTAATTCTAAAGAATACTATTGAAATGGCAAATAATTGCTTTAGTACAATTAATTTTTTTAATGAAGAGCCTAACTAATGAAATAACTTAATTTTGTTTGAACTAGAACTTAACTACCTAAAAAATTATCTGCATAAATATTATAATCTTGAATTAATGCATTCACGTGCCGCGTGTAAGCGTTGTTATCACGCCACCCGCTTGCCCCCCCAAAATTCGCATCAAAACCAAAGTAACGCGCATCTGGAAGAGAAGCAATTGAAGTTGGAGTATTACTTTGAACATTTGATAAATACTGCGAACCTGTTTTACTTGCGCAAGCAGAGTCAGAACAAGAGTAAACATTCAAATCAACACGAGAACTCCCTTTACGATATAAATCAAGGACTTCTGAAGAAGTTAAAGCACGGGACCAAATAGCCACATCATCAATTGCTCCCTTAAAAGGCAAAGTGCTCGTACCAGATCTAGCACCAAAAAAGTAATTAGGACTCGTTATTCCAATTGATGCAGTCCAACTTCCTTTGTATACTCCGTTTATATATTCTATTAGACTTGTGCCGTCGTAAACGCAAACTATATGAACCCAGGTATTAAGACTAATAGAAGTTGCATAAGGTGATGTGCCTCCCGTCCAATTATCACAAGACAAAGTTTGAGCTGTTCCAGAAGTAGCCCCAACAGCTATATCAATTATTTGACCAGAAACTTCATTTCCCCAACGAAAAGGAACTTGCCAAGTCCCAGTTAAACCTTTTACATAAACCCAACTACTAACAGTAATTGGATTTGAAGAAGTTGTTGTGTATAAACTACCAGCAGCATAATCATTAACTCCATCAAAATACCCCGCGTTCTTATCCCATAATCCGCTTTCATTTGTATCAGCCCCCAAGTTGAGGTTAACATCATAAAGTCCAGTCGCAGAATTTTGGATAAAATTACTTGCGTTCTTATCATTCAAATGCCACAAACCAACTAAACTATTCGAAACTAAAGTTCCTGTGCTTGAAAATTTTTCGCTTGGTGAGAGTTCGGAGCCAAAGCTCATTCCAAGATTCTTATTAATATTAATGCTTACAGGATTTCTTGATTGCCCAAAATCAACAATATTCTTATCAACAAATTTTGCACTTAAAAAATTATTATAATCCGCAGCAATTTCGGCTGCTGAAAGTGCGCGAGTCCAAACCGAAACTTCATCAATTTTTCCAGTAAATATTTGCTGAATTGCAGAATTGGTTGCACGCGCACCAATATTCCATTGACCATTACTATAAGTACCACTACCAAGCGAACCGCTGCTAACTAGCGACCCGTTAACATAACAACTAAGTTGATTAGTATCATAATTACCAACTACTGCGACTTGATACCACTTATTAGAGCTAACATAACCACAAGAAATAGTTACGTCTGGCCCGCTCGAATTAGTGTCATAAATAATAATATTCCCATTTGAACCAACATTAATTTCAAATTTACTCCACCCTCCTTGCCACATTCCAACTACTACTCCGCTTGCGGAAGATGCAACTTTGTTAAACCAAGCATTTACTGAATAACTTATTCCGCTAATATTTAATATATACCCTAACTGCACATGACTTTGGCTTCCATTAAAAACTACTGCGTTAGTGTCCCACAAACCGCTTGTACTAATATCGGCACCGTATGCGAGTAGGGCACTTCTAGCACCAGTAGCTGAATTGAGAAGATATCCGCTACTATCTCTATTATTTAGTTTCCAATATCCAAGTAATCCATTCATATCTCTTTTGAAATCTGTTGAGTTATTAGTGTAATTCGCGTCTTTGTTCCAATCCATTTCTCCAGTTGGCGCCCACGCATTAACATTGTTGCTTTTTGTTACCCAACCTAGTGAATTAAAATTATGATTAAAATCGTTGGAAAAAGAATATACACTTAAAAAAACAAATAAGTTAACCACAAAGTCGCTACTATTAACAACTTTTGTTTCGTGGTTTTTGCATCGTACGTATACTAAATTACGTCCATAAACTAAACCACTAATAGTTGTTGTGTGATTTACTGTAGTATCAGTAAATGAATTATTCATTAAATAATAATTTGTATCTGGAGTAGTTGCATAGCGGCAAGTTGCACTTACATCAGTTGTTATGCTTAAATCGTATTGTACAGTGCTTGTAGCTAGTTGTAAGCTTCCAATCGATTCTCCTGCTGGCCAATTAATATCCGGTTCGCCTGGATTAAAAATTGATTCTGTTGTAAATGCACCTATTGGGTTTACTGCAGATACGCATTTTACATTCACGTTACCATAGTAAGCCTTTTTTTCTAGGTTGTGAGCTGAAAGATAGGATATGTTTAGAGAATAAGTTTTTTGAGAAGCGTTTGGACAAGGTGCAATGCTTGGCAACAACAATACTTTTTTCCCTGCGGTGTTTATAACTAAGCCAAAACCAAAAACGTGGTCGTCATTACCATCAACGCTTATGCTTTTCACAGTAAGTTTTTCACCAGCATTATTTTTCAGTACTAGCGCACCGTTTCCTGCAGAATCTGCTACAAAGTCTAATAATTGCAAATCTTCAAGATTACTTGTTAGGGATTCTGATTTGTTTTCAATATCTGCGGTTGATGGGGCACTAGAGAAAATTGTACTAACTACAAATAGAGATATTCCAATAACTGCGCTTACGATAATTAAGTATTCAATTGTTGCTTGAGCTTTTTTGCTTAATGGTTTAGGCGCACTAAACAAAAAATTAATTATTCTTCCAAACATGGCATAGTAAATAGGGTTTAGGATTATAAAAACATTTTGAATGACTTTAATGCATTTATTTATCCAAAAATCAGTTAATTCTTAAAAAAACATAATAACTAATTATTAAAAAAAATAATTACTAATTCCTAAAAAAAACATAATAACTATTCTTAAAAAAAATACTTACTGCGTATTAAAAAAAAATACTTACTAATTCTTAAAAAAAATAGAATTTGAAGTAGATTTTATTGTTCATAGCTTTTTTGAAGTTTTTCAAGAGCATTGGATATTGTGGAAAGTTCTTTCTCAACAGATTTTTTTGTCCATTCATTAAAAGCTTCTTTTAGTGAATTTCGCTGGTCAGAAGTTGGTGAGGGGTTTATTGAGTAAGTTAACCCTGTGCGTTGAATTACTCCAAGTTCGATAACTCTATTTAAGTGGTAGCGGATAAGTTTCTCACTCATTTCAATTGAACTCTTTTCTTTAATATAATCCCTTATTTCGAGTGTTGTTGGGGATTGTTTTTTTGTGAAAAGAAAATAAAAGAGTGCGTCAAATACCAGAAAGCCTTTTTCTCGGGTTTCGTTTGGAGAAATTAAGCCTAGTGATAGACAACACCAGCGTAGGAGAGATTTTTTTGTCAGGGCGACGGATGCACCAAAGTCAATCTGACGGAGAATGTATTCTTTTCTAATTAGTTCTGCTTCTGGAATCATATTAATCACAACTAATAAAACACTTAAAGGAAAACTCTTTGTCCTTTTAATGTTTGGGTTGTTGAACTATTTAAAATAAACGGTGAAATCGCAATAGCAATTATTTTCATCAAAGTCTTGCAACTAGTGGATTATTTTCTAAAAAAAGGCAATTTTATCAAGAAGAAGAAATTTTCTAACAATAACCCAATTTTATAAAAATAAAGCAATTTTCTAACCACAAAGCAATTTTCTAACAATAACCCAATTTTCTAAAATTTTCTAAATAAGAAGTAATTTTCTAAAGAATATGCTATTTTATCAGAATGAAGTTTATTTTGCCTTAACAAGAATGTTTAATAATCCCCTCAACATTACCTTTGTAACATTTCGGTGGTAAATATGATTGATCTTAAGGCAGAAATAACTCCTTTTCGAATGGTGCTTGCGCACAGGGAACCCTTGCAACTAATGGTTGAAATGACAAACAATTCAAACAAGGCACAAATGGTTTCTTTAGAAATAAGTGGCGGAAACTACTTGGCTTTTGATAAGGGCGGAAGAATGAGAATTATAACAAAGAAAATTGAGTCCTTTAATCCGGGCGAAACTATTAGGGATTATTATAATGTTTATCCTGCTGCGAATGCAGATAGGGGAATAGAAACTATTACTGTTCTTCTTGCGGAGCATTACAATAATTCGTACCAGTACATCCAGAGCAAAAAAGTGAAAGAAATTTCGCTTAGAATTGATTAGTGGATTATAAAGTACTAAGCCAAGTTATTGGCTTAGAATTTTTTTAATTGGGGTTGAAATGGCTAAGTTATTTATTCCGGGTCCTATTAGCGTTTCTGAATCTACTCTTAGCGCTATGCATCGGGAAATGATTGGGCACCGAGGAAAAGAGTGTCTTGAGTTGTTTGGCGCGTGCGCTAGCGGGCTTAAGAAAGTTTTTTCCACAAATAATCGGGTTTTGATTTCAACTAGCTCGGGCTCGGGTTTGATGGAGGGTGCGATTAGGAATCTTGTTTCTGAAAATGTTTTGATGTGTTCTTGCGGAGCTTTTGGAAAGAAGTGGTTTGATATTGCAAAGTCTTGCGGAAAAAATGTTGATTTGCTTGAAATCTCTCCAGGAACTGGTTTTAGGGCGGAGCAGATTAAGGAAAATTTAAAAGGAAAAAAATATGATGCGGTTTGTGTTACTCATAATGAAACATCTACTGGAGTAGCTAATCATTTAGAAGAACTTGCGCAAGTAATAAAAGAAAGCGGGGCTTTGTTTTTAGTGGATACGGTTTCTTCCATGGGCGGAGCTAAGATTGATGTTGATAGAATTGGAATTGATTTTTGTGTTACTAGTTCGCAGAAGTGCTTTGGTCTTCCCCCAGGATTAGCTTTTGCAAGTGTTAGTGAAAGCGCTTTAACAAGAGCTAAAACAGTTAAGGGGCGAGGATATTATTTTGATTTTGTAGAACTTGCTAAAGAATATGATGCTAATCAGACGCCTTATACTCCTGCGGTTGGATTACTTTTTGGATTAAAGGAGCGACTTGATTCGATGAACAAAGAAGGAATGGATAATGTTTGGGCAAGACACGCGGCGCTTGCAAAAGAAACTCAAAATTGGGCAATAGAAAATGGACTAGGGCTTTTTGCAGAAAATGGATATAGATCAAATACTGTTACTTGTGTTGAGAATACTAAGAAAGTTAATTTGGAGGAAGTAAAAAAGAAAGTTAAGGCTCGCGGGTATGTAATGGATGCAGGGTATAGGAAACTTAACGAGGGGTTAATTGCGATTGGCAAGAGCGAGACTTTTAGAGTACCTCACATGGGCGATTTAAAATTAGAAGAATTAAGAAAGTATTTGGATGTTTTGAAAGAGGAAATGAAATTGTAAGTTAGAAATATTTTTGAAATTAGAAATTAAAATAACATTTATCACATTATGTTGGACAAGTTGGTGGTGTAATGGTTGAAAAAAAAGTTTTGTTAGCAGATCCTGTTTCAGATACCGCATTAGAAATAATGACTTCGGCAGGAATTAGTGTTGATTCAAAATTTGGTCTAAATGAAGATGAATTAGTAAAACTTGCACCAGAGTACGACGGAATGGTTGTTAGAAGCGGAGTTAAAATTACGAAAAAAGTTCTTGAAGCGGGGGCAAAAGGAAAATTAAAAATTATTGGAAGAGCAGGAGTCGGAGTAGATAATATTGATAAGGACGCCGCAAAAGTTCTTGGAATTTGCGTAGAAAATACCCCTTTTGGAAACACAAACGCTGCCGCAGAACACACTATTGCACTAATGATGGCAATTAGCCGCCACATTCACCACGCAGCAAAAAGCATGAAGGAAGGGAATTGGGACAGGAAGAGTTTTGAAGGAGTTGAACTCAAAGGAAAAACACTTGGATTAATTGGATTTGGTAACGTTGGAAAAAAAGTTGCAAGAGTTGCACTAGGAATGGAAATGAAAGTAATTGTTTATGATCCTTTTATTACTGAAGAGAAACTTGCTGAAATTGGAGTAAAAAAAGCTGAGCTGGCACAAATTTACGCGAACGCGGATTATATCACAGTTCATGTACCCCTAACACCACAAACCAAAAATATGATTTCTGATAAAGAATTTGGCGAGATGAAGAAAGGCGTTCGAATTCTTAATGTTGCAAGGGGCGGAGTAATTAATGAAGATGCGCTCCTTAACGCACTTGATAGCGGAAAAGTTGCCGCAGCTGGACTTGATGTTTATAACGAAGAACCCCCATTAAGTAGAAAATTAATCGAACACAAAAATGTCACCTGCACTCCGCACCTAGGCGCATCAACTTTTGAAGCCCAAGAAAATGTTGCACTCGAAGTTGCAAAACAAATGGTTCTCGCACTAAAAAACGGTGAAATAAAGAATTGTGTTAATGGGGTTGCTAAACTAAAAAACTAGCGTGCGCACTAATAAAATAATTATAATATTTCTTATTCAAAGCAGACTAAATAAAAAAATTATTGATAACCATATTTCGTTACAAAAAAATCAGTACCAGCATAATAAGCATAATTAGGCAAAACTGTTCCACCAACATTCAAATCACCCCAATAATACCCCGCAACATAAACATTACTGCTAGAATCAACCGCAACTGAGTAACCCTTTTCGTCCCCATTTTCTTCAGAACTATTAGTGCCCTTTGCCAAAATCATATTGCCACTAGAATTGTACTTTGCAACAAAAAAATCATAATTTGCATAGTCAGGCAAAGTAGTTCCTGCAAAATTAAAATCACCATAATAGAATCCGGCAACATAAACATTACCACTCAAATCAACCGCAACCGAGCGGGCATAATCATCAGTATTTGCGGCAGAATTATTTGTGCCTTTTACCCAAGCTATATTTCCACTAGAATCATACTTTGTAACAAAAAAATCAGCCCAAGTATAATCTGACAAAATAGTTCCGCCAACATTCAAATCACCCCAATAATGCCCCGCAATATAAACATTACCGCTTAAATCAACCGCAACCGAATATGCGCCATCATCATCATTTCCTGCAGAGTCACTATTACTTTTTGCCCAAACAACAGCACCACTAGAATTATATTTCACAACAAAAAAATCATTACTAGCATAGTCAGACAAAATAGTTCCGCCAACATTCAAATCACCATCATAATAACCAGCAACATAAACATTACTAGAAGCATCAACCGCAACCGAACGCGCATAATCATACCCATTTCCTGCGGAAGAATTAGTCCCCTTTGCCCAAACGACAGTCCCACTAGAATTATATTTCACAACAAAAAAATCACCACTTGTATAATTAGGCAAAACAGTCCCACTAAAATTCAAATCGCCCTCATACTGCCCCGTAACATAAACATTACCGCTCAAATCAACAGCAACTGAATATGCAGAATCATTGCCATTAGCTGCGGAATTATTATTACTTTTAACCCAAACTACATTTCCACTAGAATCATACTTCACAACAAATAAATCACTACCTGAATAATTAGGCAAAATAGTTCCGCCAACATTCAAATCACCATCATAAGAACCAGCAACATAAACATTGCCATTCAAATCAACCGCAACCGATTTAGCATAATCATTTGAATTTGCCGCAGAATTATTATTGCTTTTTGCCCAAACTACGTTTCCACTAGAATTATACTTCACAACAAAAAAATCAGACCCAGAATAATCAGGCAAAATAATGCCCCCAACATTCAAATCCCCATTATAGTAACCAGCAACAAAGACATTACCTAAAGAATCAACAGCAACCGAATAAGCCTCATCACTTCCATTTCCAACTGAATAATTTGTTCCTCTTGCCCACATTGCTGAAAAGCTCAGCGGAGCGGAGTAATTAATTCTTCTTGTTGTTCCGTTTGTGTCTGAATTGTTTTGGTAATCGATGCAATTAATGTCCCAATTATAAGAATTATAACCTAAAATTGCAAAGTTATAATCTATTGTGTTGCTAGAATTATTTGTTACATTTATTATTGTGTTTCTGTCAGTTCCATTTATATCTAGGTGACAGGATCTTATTGAGTTATTATCAGTTACTCTAAACGAGAATTGAGTTAGTGAAATTCTAGTAATATTATTATCTGCGGGACTCAATAATACAATAGTTGGTTTTTGTTCGTCAAAGTTTACGATCAAGTTCCCTGCAGCATTACCGACATTATTTGAATAGTCTAAGCAATTAATATCATAAGCATATGTTGCGTTTGTTGCGAATTGGTAAGTTAATGTGTTAAATGGGGAAGTTGTTGTTGTATTAACATCAGTTCCATTAATTGCTAATTTGCATTGTTTTACTGAGTTGTTGTCTGTTGCAGTGTAAGAAAAAGTTACTCGGCTCGTACTTGCTGTAGAATTACTTGTAGGACTAGAAATCAAAACTATCGGCGGAACAAAATCAGCTGGCAAAACAACATTACCATTAGCAACCGCAGAACTAACACAATCAACTTCGGAAGTAATCCTGCTAGTTTTTGTCAAACCGCCCAAAGTAACATAACTCACAACAAAAGTACAATTCTTCTTAGTCTCTCCAGTCAAACAAGGACAAACACTTTGCAAATTAGCCAAAGACAAAACAACACTATCACTCGAAGCAACTAAACTAGAATCATAATTATTATCTACTTGCGCACCTGAACCAGAAACTACACTAACTTTGGTTAATGTAACACGCTCTCCAGTCAAATTACTTAAACGAACAATACCATTCCCACTAACGTCAACAGCAGCATCCAAAATGCTTATTCCACTAGTGTCAACACTTGAACCGACCTTCGAAGAACTAGAACCAATATTAGAAACTGAAGAACCAAATATATTAGTAGTCAACCCAACAACAACAAGCGAAATAACAATTACAATCGCGATAATCACTAGATATTCAATCGTACCTTGCCCGCGAGTATCAAAAAATCCCATACTAATACAACTCAAAACACATATATAATATTAACCTCAACGCAGGCTTTGCACGTAAATGGCGAGTTGCACGTAAATTAATGAAGTTGCACGTAAATTATTTTCCAGATTTTAGTCTATTGTCTTGTTTGCATAGCATTTGACAATTTTCAGGCAAAGTTTTACCGCCTTCATGCCATGGTTTTATGTGGTCGGCTTCCATTTCTTCTATCTCAAAGTGCTTCTCCAGACAGGGCAAATCATTTTTTTACTTTTGCTTGGGTACTTGCTAGCCGCATTCTTTTTCTTAGTGCTTCTTTTACAGCCGCCAGTTCTTGAGCGGTTGCGGGGCGAAGCCCGCGGCTAAATAGAGCAGTATGTGGCATACTTTTTTTAGGCCTCGCTTTATTTACTCTGCGATTAACAATCAATAAAATCACTAAACACCAAACACTTATGCGGTATATATTCGTTTCGGGGGTGTGAAAAAACTTTGTACAATTAAAAAAATTATTTTTTTTATGAAATTAACTTAAATAAAAATATACTTCACTCGTCCGGCAATTCACCCACATAATACTTAAAAGCCGTGCTTTCATCTCTTTCTTCATGAAGGTCTATTTTCCTTTTGATACGGTTAGGGCGGAGCAATCTCTTCTTGTTTCGGATATTGCTAAAGCGATTGGCGAGAAAAAGGTTTTTTTCGCGCATGCTCCAACTGGTTTAGGAAAAACAGTTTCTTCTCTCGCACCTGCGCTAAGTTATGCTCTTGAGAATAATTTAAAGGTTTTTTTCCTCACGCCCAAAATTTCTCAGCACGAGATAGTTCTCCAAACTGCAAATGCAATGAATGAAAAATTCGGGCTTGGGATAAAAACGGTGGATCTTGTTGGAAGGAAGCAAATGTGTGTTGAGCCGTTTATTTCAAGAGTGCCAATTGGTTTTTACGAGGCTTGTGCTAAGAGAAAAAAAGACAAGGCTTGTAGTTATTACAATAACACTAAGGGGGTTACATTTAAGCAAAAAGCTATTGCTGCGAAAAGAAAGCGAGCGATTTGGCAAGAGTATAATAAATCTTATTTGTGGATGAAGGAACAGTGCAGGTTCAAAAACCTCTGTCCTTACGAAATTACAACTGAAATGATTAAGGGCGCAAATTTAATCATTGGAGATTATACTCATCTTTTTCATTCGAGTATTAGAGAAGGTATTATCGGGCCTGCTGAGCTTTCGCTTGAAGAGATTATAATTGTAGTTGATGAGGCGCATAACTTGCCCGAGCGTTTGAGAGATATGATGACGATTAGTTTTGATGTTAGCGGAGCGGAGAAGGCGGAGAAGGAAGCAAAAAGTGTGGGTGATTTTGAGACTGAGTTCTTAATTAAGGATTTTGCTAAAGAGTTTTTGGGACTTGGAAAAAAACTCGGGCTTGAAAAGAGCGAATCGGTTCTTGAAGAAAAGGATACTATGTTTTTGAAGAGAATTGCGAGAGAGGGGAGGGAAAGAATTAGCGATGCTGCAGATAAGTTCATGACAAAGAATAAAACTGAGAATTGTTTTCTTCTTGCGCTTAGCGAGTTTCTTAGCGAGCTTTTGAAAGAAAAAGAACATACGCTTTATACTGTTGAGAGGAGAGGGTCGCTTTCAATCACTGTCCAACCGCTTGACCCCGCGGAGCTAGCAATTGATGTGCTTTCTAGTGTTCATTCGGCAGTACTAATGTCGGGAACTCTTCTTCCTTTGCAGATGTATTCTGATGTTCTTGGGGCAACAAAACTAAACAATAATGAAGGCATGGTCACTAAAACACCACATCTAACAAAACTTAACTTAGATAAAGAAAGTAATTCAATCCCAAAAGATTCGCAAAAAAATTCAAATCAAACAGATTCGAAAAAAACTTTAGAAGATAATTCGTCTTTTCCGCTTACTCCAACCACTGCGCATGAACTCCACAAACAACAATCACAATATGCTGGACATAATATTCAGGAACCCAAAAATTTAAAAGTAATTTTAAAAGAATACAAAAGCCCTTTCCCAAAAGAAAATAAACTTAATTTAATGGTGAATAAAACCACTACAAAGTACACTTCAAGAAATCACGCGCAGTTCTTGGAAATTGCGCAAGAGATTGATAAAATTATTTCAAAGGTTCCGGGAAACACTATTGTATTTTTCCCTTCTTTTGAACTCCTTTCAAATATTTCAATATTAATTAAAACAAGCAGAAAGGTGCTTCGTCAGGAAAGAGAAATGTCGCAGGATGATAAAACAAAACTTGTTAATGAATTTAAGATTCTTGGCTCGCGCTTTGGCGGAGTGCTACTCGCAGTTAGTGGCGGGAGCTTTGCTGAAGGATTGGATTTTCCAGGAGATTATTTGAGCTGTGCTATAATTGTTGGAATTCCTTTTGCGAAAATGAATATCTATGGAAATGCACTAATTAACTACTACGAGTACAAATTCAAGAAAGGGTGGGATTATGCATATAACGCCCCCGCAATTGGAAAAGCAATGCAAGCCGCGGGCAGAGTTATTCGAACAGAAACGGATCGAGGAGTATGCATATTTTTAGACATTCGATTCGGAGACGAAAAATACAAACGCTTTTTTCCAAAAGACTTTACATCAGTTGAAACAAATAACCCCACTAAAGAAGTCGAAGATTTCTTTGGAAAATGAACTTTTGACTTTTGTATATTTACGTGCAAGTTGAAAAAGAATTGGACACAGTTGATAAGTAAGTCCCTGCATAAATTCCAACACAGCTTAAGCTCCCATTAGCATTAATCTTTTTTGAATTTGAATTAGAATCAAACAAATACCCATAATAAAACAAATACCCTACAAGCCCACCATATTTTGAACTCCCTTTAACAGTACTTGCCTTGCGCAATCGATTCTTTCCTGAAGGTTCGTTCCAAATGCTTTGAATTTACATCACAAGCAAAACTAGGGTTTACTTTGTTTTGCTTAAGCAAAAAAGACTCTTCGATTGAGCCTTGCGCAAGATTACCAAAAAAACGTAGAAAACGCAAATGCAACAACAAAAAACAAAAAACAAACTTACCAACCCCATTCAAAAAAACCACAACCAAACATTTATACCCCTATCAAAAATAATTCTAAATCCCCAATCAACAATTATTTACTTATGGCGAAGGCCATAATTAAAGGAACAAACTGTTGTCCTTTGCTAGTCGCAAAAGACAGCCCACAAAGTTCACAAATTAATGTCTTTTGCTATTAAATCAAACTGAATTTACTTTTTCATTATCCTTCGCACTTGTTTTGGTTTAAAAATTATTAATAGGACTGCAAAAATCAAAATGAAAACTGATAAGTAATTGTAATCAGGAACTGTCGCATTGGTCGCTTTGTACATGCCAAAATAGGTTTCTTTCAAACAGTTTCCTGCTATTAGCCGTGCACTATATACTCCTTTTGGAAGATTATCACAAAATTTAATCGAACCTAAATCAGGTCCACAATTAATATTGTTTTGTTTACAAAGAATTGCCCCGTTTTTATCCAGAACAATAATATTGCTGTCGAAACTATCAAAATCGCATTTAAAATAGACAATAACATTACTATCTTCAGTTGCCTTTACTGCAGTAAATGATTCAATATCACAAGAATAATCAACAGGGGCTACTGAGGGCAGTCGCAAGTTGAAATTAAATAGTTTTGAAGCGCAAAGAGCATCTATTGGAACAAGATTTGCTTTAAACGCCGCACTACCCATCCCCTCCAAATTAAGCGAGCCAGTATAAATAGAAATTACTTTATTTGATCCATCACACTTATTTGCATCTTTTAGTTCAAATGTTTCTTGATCAGCTGTAGCGTTAGAAACTATAATATTTGCATTAGTGTTAAAATCAGGATTGGCGATTGGGTTACCAATACAAGAGTAATTAAAATTAATTATTTCCCCTTGAACAAAATCATAGCGATTAGAACTGGGGAAAAATGAAACGTTACAAGTTGGGGTTGGGGGATTTATTGGAGGCGTGCCATTTGGAAAGTTGCAACAAAATTTTGTTTCGAACGCAAATTTATTACACGCGGATAAATGCGCATTTGTAGTGCCACTTAATCCAAAAAGACAACTATAATTAGTATCACAATTCGCGCCAGGTGCAGTGTACTCGCAAATCGGGGTTGGGCTAGCAAATATATCTGAATTCATACAAATATTCACATCATAATTATGCTGTGTATCTCCGCGCTCTGCGTGTGCATTAGTATTTGAATCAAGCGCAAGAACTCTAGTTCCACCAGATGAACAAGTCTGGTAATAATTTCCATCGATGATAACTGGTTTAGTATAAACACAAGTTGTATCTTGGGGATTGCATGCGTGGGAATCCACCCCATCGCTGTAATATTTCACAATTGTTACTTGCCCAGCGAAAGCAAATGAAGAAATAAGTAAAATTATAAAAAATATAGAAAAACGTTTCATAAACAGATTATTTGAAGGATTTTGACATATAAAAAACTTCGTACTATACTGGCTTTGCGTATTTATTCAAGCTGGGTGTTTTTTGAGGCCATACTTTTGAGGTACTTGATAGTTGAGAAGGGAATGCCTCGAACTAAAGCAATAAGCGTATTAAAAGGTCAAGCGGGCCCCGCATTCACAAGGTTTTCAAGATTTGAAGAAATGATGAGTAGAGCACCCCCCACTTTGAAAATCCAATACGCAGATAAACAAATATCTAATCTAAAAAATGACCTTCAATTACTGAATTTACAAAAAACAATAACTCCTGAATTAATTACTAAAAAGGGAGAGATTCAAGCAAGAATTATCCACATTAAACGTTTAAGGGACCAAGCAGTGTCAAATTTCAAACCATAGTCTATACTTGAGCCCACACTTTCTTGGACCTAAAACTTTTGTTTTTTGGACCAGAAAAGCAACAACTTTTATTGGACCTAAAAAAGCAACAGCTTTTCTTGGACAAACTATTATTAACTTCAACAAAGTAATGAAGTTATGGCACAAGATATCCATGGTAGACGTTTTGGCTTAAAGGGAAAAAGGGCGCAAATAAAAAACCACTCAACACTTGTAAGAGGGTTAGTAAATTTACAACGCGCTGGAGAGGGAATGGTAAGAAAAGAAATTGCCAACCTTGAACAAATGTCAAGAAAAAAAGGGGTGCCGCCAGAGATTTTAAAAAAAGTGAATGAATTAAAGAGTTTGAGATCAAAAAGAAATTTCTTGATGGAGTACTATTTGCGACAAGAAGCGCGCCTCACTTCCAAGGACAGGGATTTTCCGCTTTTACTTAATAGAGATTCTTTTATTAAGCGCCTTAAAATTACGTTGAATAAAAATTTATCAAAAGGAGATAGTTTTCACTCGTTAGTATTTTTCGATATTGATTCGTTGAAAGACATTAACACAAAATATGGGCGAATAGAAGGGGGCCATGCATTTTTGATTACTTTTTCAAAGGCTTTGGCAAAAGTAATACCAAAATCAAAGGGTTTTGCAGGGCATGTTTATGGAGATGAATTCTTAGCTTACCTCCCTTGGCCGCCTGTACGTACCCAAGAACTTCTAGAAACAATTTTTGAATCAGCAAGGATTAACGAACTCAAAAAGTGGCAGCATTACAAATCTGCAAAATCAAGGGGTGAAAAGTTAAATTACAGTGCGGGAATTTTGGGGCTAAAATCAGGCGATTCGGTTGAAAGAGCGCTAGTAACTGCAGATAAATTATGTTCTGATGCTAAATTCCAAGGAAGAGAAAAAAATACATTTGAAATAGCTGAATTTCATTAGATAAAAAATATTTTGAAAATACATGTTTAATTAATATTTTCTTACTGCTTATCAAAACCAAGTAAGCAAGTACACTTATGAACGTCTGCAATATCCCCATAGCCCCTTGCTTTTCTAGATTGGTTGATTAAGTAATCAAGAGCTTTTAATTGCATTGAACCAAAATCATAATTAAATTTATTTCGTTTTAATTCAATCAAAGATCGCGCATAAGCACGTCTTAACGCTAAAGGAACAACTCTTAATTTATGTGAATCCATAACCCCAAGTACAGCAGCTTCTATATGATGAGCCGATTTTAACTTAACAGTCCTTAAAGAACTCATAAAAAATTACCCCCTAAAAAATAATGATTTAACCATTTTTTATAATTAGCCCATGCGTGCGAATTCGCATCAAACAAAAAAATATATGTCATTCAAAAATATAAGCTTTTCTTTATTCGCTTAGTAGCAAAAAATAATTTTTACTTTTAGGAAAAAAAGTATTTCCAATCATTTAGATAAAACTTATACTAATGAAATAATCATTTTAAACAATTTTTAAAAAAAGAAAGTTAATTAACCACGGGCGTTACAATAATATAATGCCTGCAAATAAAGGATTTGGTTTTGGAGAGTTTAATGCAGTTGTGCCTGTAGTAAGTGAACTTGTCGCACAGTCACACGAGTGGGGCATTAGAACAATTTTTGTTGCAGGCTCTTCCGCGCAACCTTTTGCATATTTATTCAAACAAATTTGGATGAAAAAATTCACCGAACCATTGCCAAAGTTTCTTGCACTTGGAAATTCTCCAAAAACAAAAGGGCATTGGAGAGAGCGAAGCCGCACATTTGCAAAAAACTACCCTGAATTGAAAAATATGCCAAGTTTGGTTTTTGATGAATTTGCAGCTACTGGAAAGACTATCCAAATGGTTCGAAAAGAAGTTCAACACATTGGTTTTTCACAAGTAAAAACAGCGGCACTTGGAACTTACCGTTTTGGAGTATTAGCAAATAATTCACCCATGCCTGATTTTGTCGGAGCAAAGTATGGTGATAAAAAAAGAAAAAAGGCTTATGAGTACCTTTCAATTTTTGCAGGCCAAAGAGCAGATATTATAGAAATGGCTCGGGAAAGAAGAACCCCGCGCACTATGTACATACATGGAAAAGTTCTTAGTGAAGGAAAAGCATTTCTTAAAGATTTCCGCAGAAGATCAAGACTTGTTGCAAAAAAACAGACAAGTTTTAGCAATATAAAAATAGGCAAAGTTGCAGGCCGATTTAGGAACGTGCAACAAGCAAGGCGCGCAAAATAATTTAGAAGCAAAATTACTAATAAAAGCGCAGAATTGAATTAAAGTACACTGCCCATTAACTAGAAATGTTTATATTCAACTAAAGTGTATTAACTTAGATTTGAAATGGTTTTTTTTTGGTAAATTTGACAAGTTTCTTGCAATAGGTGTTATCCTTATTTTAGGAGGATTGTTTATTTCTGCAGGCGTAGGCTCCCCTGGGGGCGCATTTGCTTTTACAACCCCGATTGATATAACAAAACCCTTTCACTACTTAACCGCAATTGCTTCTCATGACTTAAATTCAATTGCACCTAATGAAGTTATCCGCCCCCAATATGGCGGAACAGGAGTTTCTCTTTGCAAGGATGGAAATATATTGAAATGGAGTGGGGGCATAACAGGCGGATGGGTTTGCGGAGGATTAGGATTAGCAATGCCTGCAGGAGGTTTACCAACTTGCCAAGATGGAAATAGTTTAGTTTATCAAAACGGGGCTTGGAGTTGCGGATCAAATACAACTCTTCCGATTTGTAATGCTGGCTCAGTTTTGGAATACCATAATGGTGCTTGGACTTGTGGAACAAATTCAGGAGATTTAATTTTCCCCAAGTGTAATGATGGTAATGTTTTGAAATGGAGTGGGGATATGGACACAGGAAGTTGGGTTTGCGGAGCTGACTTAACTGGAGCAGGGTCAACCACGGTTAATAACAATTATGGCACGGTTTTATTCGATAGTTGGAAAACTTATGTGCCTTATACAGTTCCTGCAGGAGTAACAAATGTCACAGTTTCTGTCTGGGGCGGCGGCCAAGGTGGAGCTTTCAATGGTTTCGGCGGCGGTGCGGGGGGTTACAGAGAAGCGTTAGTCACTGTTAGTGCAGGAGACATATTTAGAGTAAATGAAACTTGCAACGATACTAAAAGTGATGCATATGGGGGCGAGGTCTGCTTGGGCACTGGGGATGCTGGAGGATATTACAGGCACATGTGTATTACTGGTGATTGCTGTGTGAATGAAACAAGCGGGAATAGAATAAATGGAGATGGTGCAGGATCCTATTGGGATTTCCGACGTGGCAAGAATGGCACGAATTTCGAACTTGTTCTCCCAGATGGGACTAAATTATTTGCGCACGGAGGTATGGGCAGGGGCTACCCTTTCTGTAGAACCCTAACTGCTAACGAAATTACCCCGAGTATCAACCCATACAATTCTTTTGGTTATACTGCTGGCAGCGGAGGCATGGGGGGAAGCCCAGCATTTGGAACACACGGCATCAGAGGAAGAGTAATGATTTATCGTGTTGCATAAAATATTAAATAGTTTTCTTTTATTTTTTTTCAAACTTCATATTTTTTCTATAAATAATTTTGAAAATTAAGTCTGGTTTAATAAATAAACATTAAGATAGGAATTTATAGAAGAAAAGCATATTTTTCTATATGGGCAATAAAAAAAATCTCCGCAATACGCACACTCGTCCGAGGTATGTGGAATTGCTAATTCAAAAATTAAAGGCCAAACAATCAACTATAGAAACAGCAAATAAGGCACACAGGTCAAAAAGAAAAAAAAGCCTTGTTTTTCCAGGCCCTGCAGTTCATTCACTAGTGGACTCTTTTAAAGGAAGTAATAAACTTGATCATGCAATTATTCTGGCTAGACTGGTTTCTAAAATCCCAGTTTATAAGGTCCCAAACGAATTTCTAATTAAGAATTATGCAAATCGAACCGCCGAGGAAATCATTAGGAGTAATGCGATTTTTGAGGCAAATGATAGCATTCCTATTAAGGGCTGTGTAGATCATGCGCATGTTCTAGTGGCTTCTTTAACTGCCATGGGTCTTCCAGCAAGATTTGTGAGGTGGGGCAATCACTCAATGGCAAAATTCTCATTTGGTGGCAAAGATTTTTTCCTTGATGTTGATAGGATTTTAAGAAAAAAAGGTTCGCCCCTTCGACCTATTGAAGGTGATGAAGCGCGGGCAATCGAGATGTTAAAAAAGGAGAATCTGTATAAGGAAGGAAGAGACGCAAGAAATATAGGGCTTGATTATTCCCATTTTTATCATTCACAAATGCATTAAATTTTAATAACTAATACTTTTCTATTGAATGAATTACTCCCAAAGGGCAAATTATTTGTTTAATTATTTTTTGGTGGTAAAGTAATTTTTAGTTAAAAAATTTAGTTTAAGGA